>URLF01000073.1 GCA_900548705.1 uncultured Porphyromonadaceae bacterium
GTTGTTCATAACGCCATCAACTCGGGACACATCTCCGGCGGGGACTATGTGAGCGGCATCATCGGCAAGAACACCTTCGGCTCTATCGCCCTCAACCATAACTATGGTGAGGCAACAGCCACAGGTTCCCACCTCGGGGGTATAATCGGCCTGGCGGGCAACAATACCATCATGCACTATTGCGGCAATTACGGGCTGCTCGAATCGAAAGGCAACGGCCCTGTCGGCGGGCTCGTCGGTGAGGTAGGCGACCCGAGGGAATGGACCGGAATGAACATCGCCGAGTGTGTGGTCGGGGTGCTGGAAATCGGCATGAGCGTACTCGGTCCGCTGATTGCTGTGGGTGAACATGCCGTGGAGGGTATCGCCCACGGATTCGCCATCTTCCTGAAAGTGTCGGAAATCGTTGCGGACGCATCATTGCTCGTGACCGACACGGGGCTGCTCGGTGTCGGGGTCTACGAGATGATAGAGGAATCCGAGGTCTCCGCAATGAGCGAGGAGCTTAGCATAAAGTGTCTCGACATCAACAACAAGGTCAAATCAGACATGTCGGGAATCAGACATTCCTTCTCCCCGGACTGCGGGGTCTTCGACGCGTCGAGCCTGCGCCAGGGATATGTCAACTCCGTTGAATCGACCCTCGGCTACTACGAGACTGAGGGGAATGACGAGCTGTTCAACGCAATGATAAACCTCACCCGCGAGGAGCGGGAGGAGGAACTTGAGAAGCGTCACAAGACCGACGAGATAATCCACGAGGTGACCGCCGGGGTCTGCATCCTTGTGGGGACAGTGGCCGCCATCGGAGGAGCCGTGGCTACCGGAGGGGCGGCTGTGCCTTTCATCCTTGCAGGCTCAATGGCCTCCATCGCCGGGGGACTGAACGCCATCACAAAGAGTGTACTCGAATTCGAGGAGAATGTGGTGGTCATCTCCCAGTGTGTCAACGCCGGGGATATCAAGGCTAAATCGGGAAATGTCGGCGGACTGGTCGGCGACCTGCAGGATGCCAGCATCATACGCGACTGTCTCAACACCGGCAACGGCCCGGGATTCGGCAACCCTTTCGCCCAGCATTGCGGTACCAACGCCTCCATCAGGAATGTGATATCACTTTCCGGCGATTACTCCAGCTGGAGCGCATCATATCCCGGCGCGGTTGTGTCGGCGGTGATCTACAAACCGGGGGCCGACGGCTCACTTGGCTACAACTCCCCGGTGCTGTATCTCGATGTCAAGGACATCTCCGATGCCGGCAAGTACACCTCCCTGGATTCCAATTGGAAAATCGGGGCACAGGAAACCTCCCGGTGGAAATTCGGCTCCACAGCCGACAACACCTTCCCCGTGCCTGACTATTCAGAAATGAGAAAATAACCACACTGATGACATACATACGACATATCAACCGACTCTTCCTGTTATTATTTCTCTTCTCGGCTGCCCTGTTAGCCGGATGCCGTGATGAGCGCGACCTCCCCGAAAATCCCGGAACGGAAACCGGGGAAGGATACACCGTCTCCATCTTCACCATAGACAACAGTCACTACTCCATCCCGCCAGGGACTGCCAAAGTAGATATAGCCCTTATCTCGCCGGATGGCGTGACACGCAGTTACGAGGCTGACTATGAGCGGGGTGAAAGGGAGTCAAGTTTCAGGATGTATATCCCATCGGCAACCCCTGTCGAGGACGGACGTTATGTGATGACCCTCCGCGTTTCAGGAGGCACCGCCATCGGCGGCAGACTTATGGTCAGCTTCTCCGGCAACAACCTAACGAAGACCGAGTTGAGCCTGCCGACCTACCTGCTCGACGGGGAGGGAACGGCTGATGACCCTTATATCATCGACAATGATGACAACTTCGACATGTTCGTCCTCAACCTCATTGAGGATGAGGCCAACGGCGCGGGGCTGTTCTTTCGCCAGACAGCCGATGTCAGGCCGTCTGACCAGAGTATCTACGCCCCGGGGCGGGGATACTGGGGCGGATATTTCGCCGGGGACTATGACGGCGGCAACCATACCATCGACGGACTGTATTACAAAGGTTCGGGACGCGAGGAATCTGACGCGTGCTTCGGCCTGTTCCGTGAACTTCGAGGCCACGCGTCGGTCCATGATGTCAATTTCCGTGGAGTGATGGTCAGCGGCATATGTCGCGAGGCCGGAGTGGTTGCGGGACGCTCGACCGGTACCCACACCCTGTCCGGCATCACCCTGTCGGGAAGCCTTGGCCAGGAAGGAGAGGGGAGCAATATCGGCGGCCTGATAGGTCTTGTGGTCTCCGGCAGTGTGACCGCCAGGGACATAGACCTCGAGATGGATGTCAGCGGCGGCAAAAATGTCGGCGGCCTATTCGGCGCGGTGAGCACCGGCAGCCGTGTGGAAATCTCCGGTGTGACTACTACCTCGACCCATTTCAGCGTCAGCGGCAACAGCTTTGTCGGGGGAGTAACAGGACTTGCCGACGGCGGTTTCACCATCGAGAATGTGCGCCTTAACCATAAGGTCTCGGCTGAGGATGACGACATCCGCATAATCACTGCGACTGAACGCAATCTCGGAGGTATAATCGGGGCTGTCTCCTCGACTGCGGCCGGAGACCTCTCGATTCGCGATGTCCGCGTCACCTGCCCCATAGGAGGAAACAATGTAGACGGTATCGGGGGAATCATAGGGGCGCTCTACCATCCGGGCTACCTCCGGCTTTCAGGATGTCGCGTCTACTCGATTGTGTCGGGCGGCAGGTATGTCGGGGGCATCCTCGGATATGCCGAATACCAGGGGACATTAAAGGTAGAGGGGACAGACGACGATACCCGCGTGACGGTCGACGATATGGCCGCCAAGATTTCCGGCAACGAGCAGGTTGGAGGTTTCGCGGGACATCTGCGGGGGAAATATGAGTCCTCGGCACGCGTCCACGTCAACCTGCCGGTCAGCTGCTCCAAGATCCACTGCGGTGGCGCGTTCGGATATGTCAGCCACGCCAGCCTGCGCGTGACTGATTTCAAGATTGGTGAGAGTTCTGATGCGGCCAATGAAGACCCCGTCATGCGCGTGACCGGGAAACAGAACACCGGCGGATTCGCCGGATACATGGAATTCGGAAGTCTGACTGGCCCCGACAAATTCAACTACGCCGAGGACGGCCACGGCATCCGGGTCCCCGACACCGGCCGTTTCCATCCCGCTTTCAGCTCGGTGGTGCAAGGCACCGAGAGTGTCGGCGGACTTGTCGGCTCGGCTGTCGCCACCCCGTTCACAGCCGTGTCATGCAACGCGACTGTCTTCGGCTCGGTCAACACCGGGGGAATCGCCGGGTATTTCGAGGAGAAGGAGGACAACAGCCATATCGAGGACTGCGCTTTCTTCGGCACCGTCAAGGCTGTCGACAGCGACAACACCGGGGGGATTGTCGGCTTCCTGATGTCGCGGTGCGGCGGACGGCTCCAGGATTGCGTCAACTATGCCGACATTTCCGGCAAGGACTGCACCGGAGGCATCATCGGCCTCCTCGCGAAAGACCGTCCGACCAGCGACAACGGCCATTCCCGGACAATGAACATCTACTGGTGTGTGAACACCGGGAATGTCTCCGGCGGGAAGAATGTCGGAGGAACAGTCGGATTTGCCAACAGCTACAGGGCCGACGACGGCTATTCCAACGATGAGGAGCGGGACATCGTGGTTTCAAACTGCATGAACCGGGGAGATGTCAAGGGGGCGGGAAGCGACGGCGGCGGCGGTGTCGGCGGCATCGTCGGCTTTTCCGAGCAACGTATCGCGATAAGTTGCTGCGCCAACCATCACCATGTCTATTCCACCGGGAAAGTGCAAGGTGTTGGTGGAATCGGCGGACGTCTCGGACGCGACGCGTCGGGGTTCGGCCTCTTCAACAACTGGCTCAACATGAGGGTTGACGAGTGTGTAAACCGTGGCGAGGTCTCATCTGACAATTCCGATACCCGCGTCGGCGGTCTGGTCGGCTACCAGGAGGAGGGCAATTACTGCTTGGTCAAGAATTCACTTAACGCCGGGACTGTCACCTCTTCCCAGAAACATGACAACGGAGGTCTTGTCGGATATATCGACCATGACGCCACTTGCCATTACAATGTCAACAGCGGGAAGGTCAGCCACGGAAACGCCATCATCGGCGACCACAAGGCCGCATACACCAGCGGGAACAACTATTTCCTCGAATCAAGCGGGAAAGGGTGGCCCAGCACCTCGATTTCTGTCTCTTCCGGCAACTTCAAGAAGCAGAGCAGTTTCTCCAGTCTCGATTTCAACAAAATCTGGACAATGGGATCCAACGGCCCCGAACCGAAAAACTGCTCCTGGCGCAACCTCTGACATCATGCGTCCCGTATGACGCATAACGATTCCGCAATTCACATTAAAAAACGACAAATGTTTGCAGAAACCAAAAAAACTGACTAACTTTGCAGCGCTTTAGGGCGACAATCGCCTTGGGCAACCAGGATTGTCTTATGGTGTAATGGTAGCACTGCAGTTTTTGGTTCTGCCTGTCCAGGTTCGAATCCTGGTAAGACAACTCAAACCAAGGGGTCGAGCGTGAATCGCTCGACCCCTTGGTTCTTTTATAACTATCGTCCCCGATAATCGCCCTACGAGATAACATAATTTAACGCGGATGTGCGCGTTCTTCGCCCCTACACGGCTTAACTTTGCACACAGACTCTCAGGTAAATTAAAATCAACCAGCATGTTCGGAATAATTCTTTGGGCGATACTCATAATACTCATAGTGATAGCCTCTTGTCCCGGCTTCCTCACCGTCTTCTTCTGCGTGGCGTTGCCGGTGGGGGTAGGTGTGTATCTCCTCGCCAGCTGGGTACAGGCGAAACTACGCAGATGGTAACCATAAAGCTACGAAAACATGGCACGACACAATGAACTTGGAAAATGGGGAGAGGAACAAGTTGTAGAGAAACTGATTCTCGACGGCTACACAATCGCCGAACGCAACTGGCGGATGAATCATCTTGAAATCGACATCGTGGCCACCCGTGGGGAGGATATTGTCTTCGTGGAGGTGAAGACCCGCGAGGACGGCCACTCCAACCCTCTCGACGCCATCACCCCGAAAAAAATCAGCCTGCTCTGCCGCGCCGCTGAGACCTACCTGCGCATCAACAGAATCACGCTCACCCCCCGCTTCGACGTGGCAGCTGTGACCGGCGACGGCCACACTTGCCAAATCGACTACATCCCAAACGCCTTCCTCCCTCCCCTCAAATCTTACTAACCCCTCCCCTACCAAAAAAGAACCTCTCGCAGATTCCGCGGATTACGCATATTTTTGGGCGCTCACGCTCCCTGATTAAACAGATTTATCTATCTCTACTTTATCCATCTCTACGGATTAGATAAGTGAGACCCTTACCGGTTATTTCCCCCTCGGAATCCTCCCATATAATCGGCAGGTTATGGATAAATATGTGTAATCAGGGAGCGTAAGCGACCAAAAATCTGCGTAATCCGCGAAATCTGCGAGAGGTTCCTTTTTATCAGGGGTGGATTCTCCTGGAGTCAATCGTTTAATACAGCTGCCGTGGGTTACCGCTTCGGTTCGGCCTATCAGCCTATCCTCACGCTAACCCACGGCTATTGACATACCTATGTATCTATCGGGTGGCCAGTTACTTGGCGGCGTCAATCTGGCGCAACAGGAGGTTGACAGCCTCGTGGAGCTGGGAATCCTCCCCGGCGACAATCTGCTCGGGGGTGTTGGCAACCTTCAGGTCAGGTTCGAGCTGGGTGTTCTCGAGATAATTCCCCTCGGCTGTGCGGTAACCGATGACAGGGATACCGAAGACAAGCGATGGATCCTGCAAGGTCACCCAGTTGACAGATGTCATGGTGCCGGGGACAGGCATACCGACAACCTTGCCGATTTTCTGATGCTGGTAGACCCAGGGAGTACCGTGGGCGTTGCTGTAACAAGGCTCGGCGACAAGCATCACCGAAGGTTTGTTCCAGCGGCGCGAAGGCATGTCGCAGACATCCTTGCCACGGATTACCTGGGTGAGGTACTTCTGGCCGGTGAAAAGCTGCTCGATGTCCTCATGCATACGGCCACCGCCGTTCCAGCGGATGTCGATGACCACACCCTCGCAATTGTTGTACTTACCGAGCAGGTCGGCATACATCGGACGGAACGACTCATCATTCATCGACTCGATATGCACATAGCCCAGACGGCCATTCGACCAGCGGTCTACATCGGCGGCACGCTGTTTGATCCAGCGGCGATACATCAGGTCGCTGATTTTGCCTGCCGAGCAGGGAATAACCACCTCCGAGACATACTCCCCGCCGGGAGTGGTGAACGCCACGAGTGTCTTCTTGCCCGAGATATTGTTGAATAGGTCACCGAGGTCGGTTCCGGCATCGATTTTACGGCCATTGACGGCGGTAATCACCGCCCCCTTGCCGATTTTCGACGCGGCCTTGTCGAAAGGTCCGTTGGCGAGAACTTCGTCAACCTTGAGACCGTCTCCCTGGTAGTTCATATCATAGAGAAGTCCGAGCGAGGCGGTACGGTCGGCCGAGGCATCTCCGGCCGCACGGTATCGGCCACCGGTATGGGAGACATTGAGCTCTCCGAGCAGTTCGCTGAGCATCTCGGCGAAATCATAGTTGTTGTTGATATGGGGGAGGAACTTGCGATAGGCGGCGGTCATTGCGGGCCAGTCGATACCGTGCATGTCGGTGTTGTAGAAACGTTCACCCTCCTCGACAGCCACATAGTCGAACATCGCCTCACGTTCGGCGGCGAGGTCGATATCGTGGGTCGCCGAGACCTTGATGGGGGTCAGCTTGTCACCCTTGTCGATTTTCTTCATATCACGACCAATGACAAAGAGCTGTTTGCCCGATTTGTCGGCCTGGAGCGATGCACGGGATGCACCCATCTTCGCGGCAAGCTTCGGCTCACGGTCGCGCAGGGGGAGTTTCCAGAGGTCGAAACCATCCTCGACCTCACAAAGGAAGTAGAGGGTCTCACCGTCACCGCTCACGATAGCGTCGGAGAGGGATGAGCTGAAAGGAGTAAGACGCATCACACGGTCTTCGATGCCATCCAGCTCGACGACAATGTTCTTCGAGTCATCCTTCTTGTCGGCATCGGCCTCCTTCTTGTCCTTCTTCCCTTTCTTCTTGTCATCACCGTCATCGGTCTTCTTGGCGGCCTTCTTCTCCTGCTCCTTCAACAGCTCGTAATCCTCTTTGGAGAGCATGAAACGGTCGCGGGCCTCGCGGTTGAGGAACACAATCATGATGTCCTCCTGCGAACCCCAGGAAGCCTGGGCACGCATGCCATACTGCTCGGTGAAATAGATTATCGCGTTGCCGTCAAGCACGAAACGGGGATTGGCCTCCATGTAGCCGGTGTTGGTAAGGTTGGTGATCTTTCCGGTCTCAACCTCGACCAGACCGATGTCGCCGTAAGGATCGCGCATCTCCGGGATGATTTCCATGGTCAGCCATCTGGAGTCGGGACTCCACTCAAACGCCATGTTGTCCCCCTTGCCCGGGTCGGTCTCCCCGTCGGTAATCTGGCGGTCAGCGCCTGAAGCGAGGTCGCGAATCCAGAGCTGGTTGCGGTTCTTGACATACGCCATCTTCTTCCCATCGGTAGAGATGGTCGGATGGGAATATTCGGTCACAGGGCCGTTGCCGTCATATTCGGGGAAGATGGCCTCCTCGGTGAACTCCACGGCGTTGGGGAAATCGGGGTCATCCTTGCGGGCGATGCGGGCACGGTAGATGTTCTTGCGTCCCGACCGCTCCGAAGTGTAGTAGAGCGAACGGTTGTCGCTACCCCATGAGAGATGACGCTCGGCCTGAGGAGTGCGGGTCACCTGGACTGTCGTGGGATATTCCACAGAGGTGACGAATACATCGCCACGGTTGAGGAACGCCACCATCTCACCGTTGGGTGAGACGATGCCCCCCGACGGCTTCACTGAAATCCGCTTGGGACGCTCGGTGTCATCGGTGACAAGCGAGATGGCCACCTTCTGCGGGACAGCCGCGGCACGCGCCGCACGTCCGGCCATAGTGTAGATTTCACCGTCATAGGTGAAAGCCAGTGTGCCGTTGTTGGCCCGGGAGAGGAAGCGGACGGGATGAGTCTTGAAATCAGTGAGTTTCGTCGCCTGCGACGGATTGTCGATGGGGAACTGGTAGACATTGAATGTGCCACCGTCACGCTCCGAAAGGAGATAGACGGTGCCGGTTATGTCATCCAATACCGGATTGCGGTCTTCTCCGGCCCGGGCAGTCAGGTTGCGGTGCTTCCCGTCAGCCGGAGTGTAAAGCCATATGTCGCGGCTCACGGAGGAGGTATGGTGCTTGCGCCATTCATCCTCGAACCCCTTGACATCCTGATAGAGCATCTTAGAGCCGTCGGGAGAGAAGGAAATCATCTGGGCTGGAGTGGCCAGCACCTGACGCGACTTGCCGTTCTCGACATCCACGGCGTAAAGCTGGGTCATACGTCCCGAGGGATACATCACCGAAGAGGCCGGAGCCTGGATGGCAGCGGAATAATACACCTCCTTGCCGTCAGGGGAGAACCCTTCGGGAATCTCGGCGGCGGAGTTGGATGTGAGCCGTCGGAGGTTTCCACCCCTGGAGTCCATCACATATATGTCATTGTTTCCGTTTCTATCAGAGGCAAAAGCGATTTTCTTCCCGTCCGGACTCCAGACAGGGGAAGACTCATAGGAGTCGCGCACGGTAAGCTGCCGTGCCTCACCACCGGAGACAGGGACAGTCCAGATGTCACCCTTGTAGGTGAACGCAATCAGGTCGCCATTGGGGGAAATCTTAACATCTCGCAGCCAGAGGGGAGCCCCTTCGGGAGCCACATCGAGGCTGGAACCGGGAGCCTGCGCCATCGCGGAGGGGATTCCCAGTGCGGCCGCCATAGCCGCGGTCAGCAATATCTTCTTCATCATACAGTGATAATATTATCGGTTTGACCTTTCAAAGATAACGAAATATCCCGGACAACAATGCATCTAAAGGATATTTTTTGCTATCCATAACGTACCGGCAAGCAATCCGGCAACCTCATTCAGATTGAAGAGTTCCGTTAAACGTTCCATTGAAGTTGACGTTCACGTTAACGTTGCCACCTCCTGAGACTGAGGTTTTGACATTGGCAAAGCCAGACAAGTTTCCGACAGCCTTTGTATTTTCAATCCGAGTGAAAATTATTTTATACATCTCTTCCATATATACTCCAGATTCAGACAATTCATTATAATGGGTCCATACCAATCTTCCTCCTTCGTCAAGCCTTATGTCTGATACTCCTTGCATAACTGCCAAATCACCCGACAAGGAAAACTCGTTATTCGCCACACTTTCTATATGAAGGCCGAAATTCGTCACATTACCTGCGTTGAACCCACCAAGAACAGTCGCATTTCCCGTAGCCGTGACATTGCCGTTAAAGCTCCACGTGGTACCGTCCCAGTCGCAACCACCTATCTGCTCAACAATAATTTGACGAGTAATATAACTGCCTGTATTCCTCACCATTCCAACAACATCTATGATTCCTTTCCGATCAAACTCCGAAGGTTCGACATCGATAAAGAACGAATTCTCTCCACGTGTTATCTTACACCAATCAGGAGCCACCACCTCCCAAGAGGTTATATTGTCATTCTTGTAGACATATACCCCCTTAGAACCACCTTCTTCCGAGAATGTGAAAGTTGATTCCGACAAGTCAAACATCACACTTTCCTGGCGTATTGTCAGGACTGCAGGAGGAATCTGAACATTCGTCGCATATGTTTTTATTCTCGCCGAACAAACGCGCGTTGATACGCCGTCTTCATACGGTTTCACTTTCACCACAATCTGGTTTCCGTCTTTATAGACCGAACACCATGTCCTGTCGATATCTCTGTCATCTATTTCCCAGTAAACCAGTGTAGAGACATCAACGCGCTCTTCTGCCTCGTCGCATCCAAATTCCAATAAATTCTTGCTCAGTTTTATCTGCCATTCTTTATTGGAGAAGACATTATCTATCTCTTCTTTTCTCTCACCAAGTTTTTTGAGACCTTCATCTCCTATATCATTAAGCATAGAAGCCAATAAAGCGGTGGTGAAATTTTTCCTTGAAAATTTAATCTGTCCGTCTGTTAATAGACCTTTCCATCCGCCTTCTGTCCATCCACTGATATTATTAGAGAAATCCAAGACATTTTTCCAATATGCTTTATCCTCTTCGTTGATATTGCTGGATTTTAAAACCTCACACGCGAATGTGAATCCAACGGATTCATAGTCTTTTCCTATTACCGTGACAATGAATGATGCGATTTTACAAGAGAAGGGTAACAACGCCTTCTTATTGTGCTCATCCCATGAACCGGTGGTCGCCATTCTCCACAACTCTTTCCAAGAATCTGTCCACGGGCTATACCACGCTCTGGAAGCCATCATCACCGGACACTCTTCGATGGCCACATTCCACTGATATGTGATTTCACCTTTACAGTCTATATACGCACAATCAAATCCGGAATCAGTTAAATTCTCGAATATGATATATTGGTCACCCCAATTCGCCATAACAGGGCTACCGTCACTGTCTACTATTATCATAACCCCATCAGTCAGCTCATTGTCTATTGACGGGTTCATATATACGAAACCATACCCATTTCCGGCATTGACGTCACAAACTATGTAACTCCCGTCTTCACACAAGAACAAGGCATCCGCGGATTCAGTATCTTCAACAAGATTCACCGCACACAATTTAATTTTCTGGTTATTCTCCGGCACAAGAATCTCCTCATTCTCATCTTTTGAACAGCCACATAGCAAAAATGCCATAAAAAGCACACTTAAAAACTTTCTCATCTCACTATCATTTTTTTGGTTGTATCAATCACACAACTTTATTTATGGTCTAATGCACAAAGATATAAAAATCAGCGGGATTTTTCTTAATTTTGGGGAATGAAAAATGTCAATTCATATATCTCGGGGGTGGCGGAGACAGCTTCGCGGAGGATGGCGGCGATTGTGGTGGCGGCCGTTGTCGCCTGTGTGACGGCGTGGGGATGCACGTCGGCACTGGTGGGGGCGTCACGGGGTGCCGACGGCAGGTGGTTGCTATGGAAGCACCGCGACTCAGGGCATCCCGACAATTATGTCAGGGCTTTCCAGGCGACCGACTCTACGATGGCTTATGTCGGACTGTTCAATGCCACCGACACCGCCGCCCGGGAGGTGTGGATCGGGTTCAATGAAGCGGGGTTCGCTGTGATGAACACAGCGAGTTACAATATTCCCGCACCGGCCAAGAACTGGCAGGACAGGGAGGGACTGATGATGACCGAGGCGCTGCGCCATTGCCGTTCGCTCACGGATTTCCACAGGCTGCTCCTCGACCATCCGGGGCTGCGCGGAGTGCAGGCCAATTTCGGGGCATTCGACGCAGAGGGTCGCGGAGCATATTTCGAGACTTCCGACCGGGAGGTGGCGGTATTCCCGCTTGACTCGCTGTCGGCGGCGGTTCTCGGGGTGGAGATGCGCGACAATCCGGATGGATGCATGACGCGCACGAATTACTCCCTGTCGGGTGGCCCGCGTGGATGTCTCGGGATGTCGCGCCATCGTGCTGAGAAGCATCTGCTTGACTCCGTGACCCGGTATGACCGCGAATGGGCGGCTGCCGGAAAAATCGCGGCTGAAGACCTCATCGAGACCCTTTCACGTTCCTTTTATCTTCCGGAAAAAGGGATTGACCTCCTCGGCGGCACAGCCCCACGCCATCGCGACAGCGGGGATGTCATCTCCCGGCGCAGTTCTTGTGCGTCTGTCGTCATCGAAGGCCCTCTACCGGGAGAAGATCCGGAAAAGACCGTGATAATGTGGACGGCAATCGGCTTCCCAACCCTCTCGGTGGTCGAGGCTGTCACCCTCGACTCCGTGCCATCCGGCTTGCTACCCACTTTGCCAGACGGCCACTCCCCTATCTGCGATTCTGTCAATGTGCTGCGAGACAAGGCATTTCTCCCAGTCTCGCGTCAACCAGCCAAAGGGAAGCGCCTATACGATTTCAACCTTGACTACCTGCGCCGGACGATTCCCCTGCGCCGTGCCGAATCCCTCCCCCGCTACCTTCCCGCCCGTCACCGTGCCCGCATCCCCCATCCGGATTCCCCATCCGGATTCCGCAGATAACCCGGATAACCTCTCGTCGATTCCGCAGGAAAATAACCGTAAGGGTCTCACAGATTACACGGATTACACAGATACCATCCGGACGGA
>URLF01000074.1 GCA_900548705.1 uncultured Porphyromonadaceae bacterium
CCATCCCACCACATATTGACGCGGGCGCATTCCCCCGCGTCCGCGTCAATACCCTCTAATAAATCTCTAAAAATTATCAAACAAGCCGTCACCTCACTGTCATCTACTTCGGAAACATCGAATTTGTACGATACGTAATTCTACATTTTTGGGTATAATTGATATAGAATATTCTCTTAGTATCTTGATAATTGACTTGTTTAAATCCGCTACACTCCATGGCATCGGAGAGATTGGAAATGTGTTTATTCCCTTTTGATTCTTCAAACATTCGCCGAACTTTTTCATTACATAAATTTATACCATTACTTCGGAAAGCCTCACACATTTCACAATATTTGAGTCCCAACCTGTAATGTGATAATGCCCAAAACGCAAAATCCGACTCAATTGGAGAATCTGATTGTATCAGAAATAAAGCCTCTTCAATTTCAGGAGTATTAGGTGTAAGGCACCTGACAGAATCACCCTCATTACAGTCGAAATGCACATTTACCCTCGAATCAATCCAAAATCGGAATTTTTGTCTCTGACAATTTTCAGGAGGAATTTCTTGTGAAAAAGCTAATTGATTGAAGTTATAGAAGATGCTTTTGGCATCATCGTTATTGGGCAACCCTAAATGACTATCGCCACCTATTGTGACAGTATTAACTATTCTGTCTATGTCTTCTTCCGTATCAATTCTCACCTCAATGATTTCATAACCTGACTTTATCTTTCTTTCCGTACATTTATGTGAAACTTGTATTTCAATCAAAATAGGGACACAATCGTTTTTATCATGCCTTAATATAAGATCTGCCCGGTACCTACCAACAACTTCTTCCTCTTCACAACAATTATATTCTTCTTTTAAGTCAAAACGTTTCGGGAAGCTGCATCTTTCTAATTTTCCCACCGGGCATTCTGAGACAGAACAAACGCCTTTTGAGGGCACCCATATATAGAAATGTTCTGCGGAAAGGAAACATTCCCGGATACGCTTTTTCGCAAGCTTGTGAAGATAAGATTCATATGAGCAGACACCTGTATCTCCTTTGTGGGCAAAATGCCATCTTCTTTTTGTCCCTTGCTTGGGAATCATTACCCCGCCACAATGTGGGCAGAAATATTCTTCCCCTTTTGCTGCCTCCTTGACATTTACAAGCCGTTGGTTCTTATCCAACGCATACGAATAATATTGCTTGGATTCCATATCATATGTCGACTATATCAATCTTTTTCCCTAATGAAGCAGCGATTTTTGACAAAATGTCAATACCGACCGAATACTTGCCGTTTTCAATCCGGCTCAGATTCGCGGCATCTATTCCGGCCAGTTTTGCGAGGTCGCGTGCCTCCACCCCTTTCTCCTCCCGGATTTGGCGTATTCTGCTGCCAATTCTTGCACGTTCTGATTGCCTGTCTCCGGAGCTCATCCCCATAAATGATATGCCACTGGCCAGTGCATCCCTCCATATATTGCTGACCATCATCTCCTTGTCGGCAGAATAGTTTTTATCGAAGATGGCTTCAATGAGATGCAGTTCATATTTACGGGTCTCCTCACTGATATACAGTCCTATTTGACAAAGCACTTGAAATACCTCACCATCCTGAACCGTAACCTCCACGATTTTAGAATCTATCACCCGGGCCTTGGACTTAAATTCCAAGGATAAAAACTTTTCTTGTTCTTTGTTCATAACTCCTTCTTTGATTAGACACCGCAAAGTTAATAAACAATTTTCAATTGGCAAATATATCAATTGAAAATTGTAATCACTCTAAAAGGAGTATCAAAAAAGATTCCTCCGGAATCGCCCGTAGACGCGGATGTGACCGTGGGCGATTACGGAGGAATCTTTTTTGATACCCGCAACCATAGAGCCGACCCAATCCCGTGGGATATTGATGGGGAGCGAAAAATAAAAAGCTACTAACTAAATAACAGTCAGCGACTTGGGGGTGGAGGCATCCTGACAAATTATCAAACTTATTGAGAGGATTCGATGATATTGTAAAATTTACAATGAATAACAATCGTTAATCATACTGATAAGTCAAGAGGCAAATCGCTTATATCTTTCAATCGTTTTCCATCAATTAAAATATTCAGCATATCAAGGGCGTCTTCCGCTCCAATAAGCTTAACAGCTTCAATTAATTCATAGAGAGCAAAATGATATAAACAATCTATGTCTCCTGTTCCCAAAGCTAAAGAAGCCAATCTTGATGGCAATGGCTCTCCAGTAATAACTACAATATGTGGTAAATGTCCTTTTCTATTACGAATTAATCCCAAAGCTTCTGTTCGACTATTCTGAGCTCTGTCGCTCCTCATAGTCCACTTTGCCGAAATACTCGCATGTAGTATGGGCAATTGTGAATATTTTTCTCGAATTACTGATTGTAGACAACAAGTATCATTGACTACTGGTATCTGTGCGTTTATTTGCTCATCACTTTCAGGCAATCTATAAATCACGATATCAGGTGCGACCATATAATCATTTCCTAACACTGTTGCGAGTTTTGAATCTGTCTTAATTATCTCCCCAAGATATGACAGATGTTCATACTGGGCAAATGATGAAGTCTTAATAGCATTTCTATTTCCGAGCTTTTCAACTACCCATTTTCCGGGGCGCAAATTTTGCAGTAAAGGGAATGTGTTGGATATAAATTCTAAATTACTCTGCTCAAATTTTGCGCCAGACGTTTGTCCTAATGATTTATCATGAGATTCAGCTAATAAAGAACCTGCAATCCTGCGAGATATTTCAATGGAAAGCCTTGAGGATTTATCAGCGTTGCTTGGAATACCCTTGTTGTCAACTGACAATACACCATATTCTATCAGTGACCGATGATATTTTTTTCGTTCATTTTCTATAAGAGCATTCATTTTTTTCGTTCTGTTTTAATACGTTTATAATTTGAACGCCAACATTCATTGCTACAGGAGGCGGAAATGCATTACCAATCATTCTACATGCTTTGGTTTTTTTATCGCCAAAATTCCAATCATCTGGAAAACCTTGTATGCGTGCTAACATCCTTGGTGTTAGCCTTGGAGGGAGTGGGTCATTATCTGAAGGCGCTGCATTGGCAATGCCTCTTCCATCCACACCCAATTCAAGCCAAGCTTTTTTTGCTCTTGTTGGTCCTAAATCAGGCCCCCCATGTTTTTTACTACCCCCAACAAGAGTTGGGGCTATTTTATCTGCCATCTTAACCCACAAATCTAACAATTTCCAACCATTGATTCCCATTAAATCTTTTAAGACTTCGCCAACAGTTGGTGGTATGCTTTGATAAGGTTTCGGGAAAGTAAACGTATCATTGAGGTCTTTTCTTATTCCAACTATAATAACACGAGGTCTTAATTGAGGTACTCCATAATTGGATGCGTTAAGAAGCTGGATATGATAATTATATCCAAGTCTTTCTAATTCATTCAATATTGAATTTCTATATTCATCGAACTTCGAATCAAGTAAACCTCTGACATTCTCTATCAAGACTGCCTTTGGTTGGATTTCTTTGATAAGGCGCAACATTTCAGGGAATAAATCCCTCTCATCGTTATTTCCTAATTGCTTGCCTGCCATACTGAAAGGCGGACAGGGCACCCCGCCTGAAAGTAAATCAATCTTTCCTTTATAAGGAGTACCACAAAAATCTCGAACATCTTGACATAGCACATTCCATTGTGGTCTGTTCAGTTTCAAATTTTCACAATAATCCTTTTCATACTCAATGAGTAGTTCGTGCGAAAATCCTGACATTTCCAAACCTAAAGCTTGCCCACCTGCTCCTGCGCATATTTCAAGTGAACTGAACATCTTTTGATTATCGAACTTGGTTTTCTCCTAAATATATTAAAGATAAAGCGATTTCCGAGTTTAATTCTCTGAAATCGCCTTTGGTGGAGTACAGCGGACTCGAACCGCTCACCTCGACACTGCCAGTGTCGCGCTCTAGCCAGATGAGCTAGTACCCCGGTTTTTGCGTTGCAAAGGTAGGATGTTTTTTTCAATCCACCAAATTTTTTCGGGCTTTTTTATCAACATAGCCCAAAATACATATTGAAAAGGCTCTGCGGCCAAAATCCGGAGGTTGTCTGGGGACTGGTTCTGAGCCAGCTCGGGATGGATTCGCCGCAAATGCGGGACGGCTGCGGGGCCGATTATTGCCCGATGGATTTTTTATTGGGATTTTAGTCGGTAATTTATTAACTTTGCGGTAATTTTGGAATGAAAGGCTCCGGACGCGCCGTTGACGGAGCCGGAAGGGTCGTCGGCTACCGGTGGATGCCCCCTCTCTATATATTAATGTTGAAACTGTATATACGATGAATATTCTCGAATTGAGCGAGCAAGAGATTGTACGCCGTGGGTCGCTCGACCAGATGCGTGCCATGGGGATTGACCCATATCCCGCAGCGGAGTTCCCTGTCAATGCCCATACTGACGAAATCAAGGCCAATTTCCGTGACCCGGAAACCGACGCGGACGGGAATCCGCTCGGGGAGCCGCGCGAGGTAGTGGTGGCCGGCCGCGTGATGGGTCGCCGCATCATGGGCAAAGCCTCGTTCATGGAGCTGCAGGACGCCAATGGCCGAATCCAGGTCTACATCAACCGCGACGAAATCTGTCCGGGCGAGGACAAGGAGCTTTACAACACTGTCTTCAAGAAGCTGCTCGACATCGGCGATTTCGTCGGTGTGGAGGGATTCGTGTTCCGCACCCAGACCGGGGAAATCTCGGTGCATGCCCGCAAGCTGACGGTGCTGAGCAAGTCACTGCGCCCGCTCCCCATCGTGAAGGTGAAGGACGGCGTGACTTACGACGCTTTCGATGACCCCGAGCTGCGCTACCGCCGCCGCTATGTCGACCTGGTGGTAAACGACGGGGTGAAGGAGATTTTCATCAAGCGCACCAAGGTGTTCAACTCGATGCGCAATTATTTCAACGAACACGGCTACATGGAGGTGGAGACCCCGATTCTCCAGGCCATCCCGGGTGGTGCGTCAGCGCGTCCCTTCATCACCCACCACAACGCGCTCGACATTCCCCTTTATATGCGTATCGCCGACGAGCTTTACCTCAAGCGTCTGATTGTCGGCGGATTCGAGGGTGTTTATGAGTTCTCCAAGAACTTCCGCAACGAGGGTATGGACCGCACCCACAACCCCGAGTTCACCTGTATGGAGATTTATGTCTCCTACAAGGACTACAACTGGATGATGGACTTCACCGAGAAGATGCTCGAACGTATCTGCCTGGAGGTCAACGGCACCGACACCGTCCGTGTGGGCGACAAGGAAATCAGCTTCAAGGCTCCCTACCGCCGCGTGACCATGCGCGACGCCATCCTTGAGCATACCGGTTTCGACATTGACGGCAAGGATGAGGAGCAGCTCCGCGCGGCCGCCAAGGAGATGGGTATCGAGGTTGACGAGACTATGGGCAAAGGCAAGCTCATCGACGAGATTTTCGGGGAAAAATGTGAAGGAACTTACATCCAGCCGACTTTCATCATCGACTACCCCATAGAGATGTCTCCGCTGACCAAGCGTCACCGTGAGAATCCCCAGCTGACCGAGCGTTTCGAGCTGATGGTCAACGGCAAGGAGCTGGCCAACGCCTACTCCGAGCTTAACGACCCCATCGATCAATACGAGCGTTTCGTCGAGCAGATGCGCCTGTCGGAGAAGGGTGACGACGAGGCAATGATTATCGACCACGACTTTATCCGCGCCCTTGAGTACGGTATGCCCCCCACATCCGGAATGGGTATCGGTATGGACCGCCTGGTCATGCTGATGACCGGCCAGACCACCATCCAGGAGGTGCTGCTCTTCCCCCAGATGCGTCCAGAGAAGGTTGCGCGTCGCGACAAGGAGGAGGCCTTCACCGCCCTCGGCATGCCTGCCGAATGGGTGGCTCCAGTCCAGAAAGCCGGATTCCTGACCGTCGAGGCCCTCGCGTCGGCTGTCCCCGGCAAACTCCAGCAGGAACTGCTCGGAATCAACAAGAAATACAAGCTGCAGCTCAAGAATCCCCAGCCTGACCAGATCAAAGGATGGGTGGAAGCCGCCCAGGCCCTCTATCCCGCCAAAGACCCCGAACAGTAACCCATAATCCGCCACGTCATGTCAAGCAATGAATTTCCCGGACGGATTGCCGTCATGGGAGGCGGAAGCTGGGCCACCGCCCTGGCCAAGCTGCTGCTCAAGAACTGCGAGTCAATCATATGGTATATGCGGCGTGACGACCGCATCGAGGATTTCATGCGCCTTGGCCACAACCCGGCATACCTGACGGATGTCCCTTTCGACACCGCCCGCATCGAATTCTCGTCTGACATCAACCATGTCGCCTCGACGGCCGACACCCTGCTGCTGGTGATGCCATCACCCTATTTCAAGAGCCATCTTGAGAAGGTGGAGATAGACCTGTCCGACAAATACATCGTCTCGGCTGTCAAAGGTATCGTCCCCGACGAGAACCAGCTGGTGACCGACTACATGATTGACAGGTTCGGGGTCAAGAGAGACCATACGCTCGTGGTATCCGGCCCCTGCCACGCCGAGGAGGTGGCCCTGGAGCGCCCTTCATATCTCACCGTGGGGTGTGAGGACATCGAAGTTGCCGGCAAGTTCGGCAACTGCCTCTGCGGCGCAGGAGCCCGTAACTGTCACGCCATCCTCTCCACCGACGTCGACGGCATCGAGTATGCCGGAGTGATGAAAAACATCTACGCCATCGCCGCCGGCATCGTCCACGGCATGAAGCGCGGCGACAACTTCCTGGCGATGCTCGTCTCCAACGCCATACGCGAGATGGAGGATTTCCTCGACGCGGTCAGCCCCCGTCCCCGCCAGATTTGCGACTCGGTATATCTCGGCGACCTGCTGGTGACCTCTTATTCCCGTTTCTCCCGAAACCATAATTTCGGGTCGATGATCGGCAAGGGGTATTCCGTCAAGGCCGCCCGCATGGAGATGGAGCAGACCGCCGAGGGGTATTACGGCGCGAAGTGCATCCATGAGATCAACGCCCGTTACGATGTCGCGATGCCCATCGCCGAGGCTGTCTATGACATCCTCTACCGCCGTGTACGTCCCGAATACGCCATCTCACGCATCGCCGACAAGCTGACATGATTTCGATGCGCGGCATACACAAGAGTTTCGACCGCCTGGAGGTTCTCCGGGGGGTCGACCTTGATGTGCGCCAAGGGGAGATACTGTCGATTGTCGGCGCAAGCGGTGCGGGGAAGACCACACTGTTGCAGATTCTCGGCACACTCGACCGTCCGGACAGCGGCACGGTCGAATATGACGGTACCCGCGTGTTCGACCTCGGCACAAAGGCCCTCGCCCGTTTCCGTAACCGGAACATCGGATTCATTTTCCAGTTCCACCAGCTGCTGCCAGAGTTCTCGATGCTTGAGAATGTGGCGATGCCCGCACTCATCGGCGGCGAGAACCGCGCCGCCGCCATGCGCCGCGCTGCGGAACTGATTGACTACCTCGGTCTGGGTGACCGCGCCTCTCACCGTCCGGCCCAGCTCTCAGGGGGTGAACGCCAACGTGCGGCTGTGGCACGCGCATTGGTCAACAATCCATCCGTGATTCTCGCCGACGAACCGTCAGGCAGTCTCGACTCGGCCAACCGCCGCGAGCTGTATGACCTCTTCTTCCGCCTGCGCGACGAACGCCGTCAGACCTTCGTCATTGTAACCCATGACGAATCACTCGCCTCCCGCTCCGACCGGGTCATCCACATCGCCGACGGGGTCGTAACCCATCCCTGACCACCGACATGAAACCGATATTCCTCCCCCTCATCCTCCCCGTCCTGCTCCTGCTCGCCGCCTGCTCCGAAAAAGGGAGCGACGAGCCCCATCCAGCCACCCTTTACGACATCTGCGAGGTGGCTCAGGCAGGCACAGCCACCCCGACCATCCTCCATCTCTACCGTCCCGACTCCGACGAGCCGGTAATCCTCACCGCCCCTGCGGGAGCCTTGGGACAACCTGCCCCCGACCCCGGCACCTCCATAATGGCAGCCTACACCCCCCAGCGGCGAACCATACACCTCCGGCCCCGTCACCCTCCACCGCTGGGCAACCATCACCAACCTCACCATCCAGGAAGCCAAGACCGAAAACGACCTCCAGGGCTGGGACAACGACCCCGTATGGCTCCTCTCGGCATGGCGCGCCGGCAACAAAATCTGCATGCGGCTCCGCCTCGGCTACGACACCGCCCCCCGCCGTTTCGCCCTCCTGCTCGACCCCGCCACCCTCGAAGACCCCATCCCGACGGCCTACCTCTACCACAGTCGCCCCACCGACGCCCCCACCTTCGACCGCCAGTATTACGTCGCCATCGACATCACCCCCATCTGGTCCCTCCCCACCACCTCCGGCCTCCGCATCCGCCTGGCCAACTCCGCCTCCCCCTCCCTCACCACCCTCCTCTTCCAGAAATAATGCCCGCAATCTCCTCTTTTTTTGCGATTTTATAGTAACTTTGTAATTCAAGATATATCCACGTGGCATTAAAAAGGACTATTGAAGCGAAACCATTCTTAAAATGGGCAGGAGGCAAGACCCAGTTGCTTCCTGTCTTGGATGCTCATTTACCCGCACATTTCTCTGAGATTCCTGAGGTCACTTATATTGAACCATTTGTCGGAGGTGGCGCAATGTTATTTCATATGCTGCGTACATATCCCAACATACAGAGTGCAATCATAAATGATCTCAACGGGAAGCTGATAAACGCATACCGCATTATCCGGAATTCCCCCCAAGAACTAATCGAATGTCTGACAGATATTCAAATGCGATTCTATGAGTTGGCAGACAATATGCAGCGGAAAGATTTCTTCTTGTCATACCGCGAACGATTCAACCGCGAAAAGCTGACAAAATCAGAAAACGCGGCTATCCTTATTTTCCTTAACAGAACCTGCTTCAATGGGCTGTATAGAGAAAATTCAAAGGGAGAATTCAATGTCCCATTCGGGAGGTATGTCAACCCCACAATATGTGATAAAGAAACCATACTAGCCAACAGCCGTTTACTGCAGAAAGTCACCATTCTGAACGGGGATTTCTCTATGGCTACCGGAAACAACAATGGCTATACCTTCATTTATTTTGACCCCCCATACAGGCCTTTGAGCAACACATCCAACTTCAATTCCTACGTCAAGGAACCTTTCAATGACAATGAGCAGATACGTCTACGCGACCATGTGGTGGAACTGACTCAAAAGGATGTCCATATACTTCTCAGCAACTCGGACGGCAGAGCCTCCAATCCCCAGGATTTGTTCTTTGACCATATATACAACCAATTCCACATCAACCGAATTGAGGCAAGGCGCAACATCAATGCCAATGCGCTCGGGCGTGGAGTTACATCCGAATTGCTTATCAGAAATTACGAACGCTGTAAAGGGGTTAACCATATAATGCCCGTTCAGCAACAACTTTTTTATGCCAATGTCTAAATCTTTCCAAATCTTTATGTCTCAATTGAAAGAGACAAACCTGACCTTAAAAGATTTTGTTGATTTCCCGAAAGTTGAAGCTAATGTCGATAAGATTTCGATGAAGCTTCATCAACTTAATTACCTCATCGGCCAGCAGGATATGGCTAAAGCTGTCCATAATCTATGGGATGAAAATCCACAAGTGTTTTCTGTGCTTGAGATATTGATTGCCGTGCGGGACAAGGGCAAAAAGAAAGCTATCGACTATACCGGCAAACTGACCCCACTAAGGGACTATTATTCTTCTCCTGAAAAGGTAATCACATTTCTCAATGAGACCGGATTGACAAAAGTATTCCAGAGCCGACAGGTAAAAAATCTGGTGGACTACGTTTTCGGGGTTGAAGTTGGGTTGGATTCAAACGCGAGGAAAAATCGCGGCGGCCATATAATGGAAACGATTGTGACAAATATCCTCTTAGAGAACAATATCCCTTTCCGCAAGGAAGTATATTGCACAGAATTTCCACGAATCAA
Source organism: uncultured Porphyromonadaceae bacterium (assembly GCA_900548705.1). GTDB lineage: Bacteria > Bacteroidota > Bacteroidia > Bacteroidales > Muribaculaceae > UBA7173. Next base: position 10,038 of record URLF01000074.1, read on the forward strand.
GGAAGTACTTGGCACCGACAAAAAACGTTTTGATTTTGTTATTTCCTCCTCTGGCATCACATACCTGTTTGAAGTGAATTTCTATAATAGCGGTGGCTCAAAGCTAAACGAAGTCGCCAGAGCATACATCGAACTCTCATCGAAAATCAATTCAGTACCCGGCTATGAGTTCGTATGGATCACGGATGGCTTCGGATGGAAATCTGCATCAAACAAACTTGAAGAAGCATTTATGTCCATCCCTCACTTATATAATCTGACAGATATAAAAGACTTCTTATCCTTTTTGAAATCCTGAGCGACACCACATCACGTCATGAATCCCGTATACAAGTCTGACAATAAAGATTTCGCGCTCCTTCATGGCGACTGCTGCAAACTCCTGTCTGATTTTGATTTCAAGTTCGACATAATTTTTGCAGACCCGCCCTATTTCCTGTCGAACGGAGGGATAAGTTATCAAGCCGGCAAGATTGTGTGTGTTGATAAAGGGAATTGGGATAAGCCCAACAATGAATCCATTGAGGATTTCAATCGCCGATGGCTTTTCCTTTGTCGGGATAAACTTAAAGAAAACGGCACAATATGGGTATCCGGCACACATCATAACATCTTTTCTGTGGCCAATGTAATGAGAGAGCTTGGTTATAAGATTCTCAACGTCATAACCTGGGCAAAAACCAACCCGCCACCTAACATATCTTGCCGTTACTTTACATTCTCGACTGAGTTCATAATTTGGGCAAGAAAGAGCGAGAGGACACCACATAAATACAATTACAGTCTTATGAAAGCCCTGAACGGAGGTAAACAAATGACTGACGTATGGCGTCTTCCGGCCATAGGGCGGTGGGAAAAGAGCTGCGGCAAACATCCCACCCAGAAACCTTTGGCGGTATTGACTCGTATTATTTTAGCCTCCACGGATGTAAACGACTGGATTCTCGACCCATTTTCAGGAAGTTCCACTACCGGAATAGCCGCGAATTTATGCGGAAGAAAATTTCTCGGGATTGAAAAGGAGCCGGAATATATAAATCTGGCCATCCTTCGGAGGGAAGAAATAAATAATCCCGAAATATTCCGGAGTCATCAACAACATTTGGAAGACCTGAAAATTTATCACCGCATTCTCAAAAACCAGCCATTTCCAATACCTCAGAATGAAAATCAGCCAGATTTTAGATAAATCATTTTGAAAGAAACGGCAAAAAAGTTAATTTTGCGAATATGAAGAAATTTGTTTGGACGATGGTGGCGGCGGTTGCTGTCGGACTGATGGCTTGCGGCGGGAAGGCCGCGGCCAACGGCAGTGACGCGCAGGCTGCTGGGGATGGCTCCGCCGAGGGTAGTGTGCTGATGGCTCCTGTCGAGGCTGATGCCGACTCCCTCTTCGGATTCGTGGAGACGCAGGTGGGCTTCGGCCCCCGCACACCCGGTTCGGACAGCCACGCGGCTTGCCGCCGTTACCTCATCGAGTCCCTGAAACGCTACGGAGTGGACACAGTGATGGTGCAGGCCGCCCCGGTCACCACCTGGAAAGGTGAGAAACAGACCGCATGGAACATCCTGGGAAGAATCAACCCCGGGGCCACTGGCCGCATACTGTTGCTCGCCCATTACGACACCCGTCCCTGGGCCGACGAAGACCCGAGGGAGGAATACCGCAACACCCCGATTGACGGGGCCAACGACGGCGCTTCCGGAGTTGCCGTCCTGTTGGAGACCGTCCGCTGTCTCCAGAAAAACCGTCCCGACAGCATCGGCATAGACCTGCTGCTGGTCGACATGGAGGACTCCGGACGTTCCGGTGGGGGAGATGAGGAAAGCTGGTGTCTCGGCACCCAGAAATGGGTGGAGGCAATGCCCTATGGCACCGCCGACCGCCCGATGTACGGCATCCTGCTCGACATGGTCGGAGGGAAAGACGCTGTCTTCCACCGCGAGTATCTCTCCCAGACCTACGCCAAGAGCATCGTCGACAAGGTGTGGGCGCTGGCCAACGCCTCCGGCCACGCCGACCGTTTCCCCAACTCCATGGGGGGCTCCGTAATCGACGACCATCTCTATGTCAACCAGGCTGGAATCCCCTGTGTCGACATCATCGAAAGCAGCAATCCCCACACCGGCAGCTTCAACCCGACCTGGCACACCACCTCCGACAACCTCGCCTCAATCGACCGCGAGACCCTGCGGGTCGTGACCCAGCTGGTGCTAAACCTTCTCTACCGCGAGGACGGGAAAATCTGAA
>URLF01000075.1 GCA_900548705.1 uncultured Porphyromonadaceae bacterium
ATGTTTTACAGCAGGTTAGAAAAAGAGGCTGCGCCTATTTTGACACAGCCCCTTTATTCCTGATAGCCCGGTTTGCAGGCTTCGACTGGTGGTTTATTCCTCTTCGAGGGTGAAATCCTCGTTGAAGTCTTCATCGAGTTCCACATCGTCGAGTTCCTCGGCGTCGTCGGCGTATTTCTCCTCGTCGGCATCGTCGGCACTCTTCTCAGCGGTAGCTTTGGGCTTTATCCCGGACTTCTTGCTGCCGGTGTTGGCGGAAGATTTCAGGGCTTCCATGATTTTCTGTTCGATTTCATCTGCCAGTTCGGGATTGTCGTCAATCACGGCCTTGGCAGAGTCACGTCCCTGGGCCAGTTTGGAACCGTTGTAGCTGAACCAGGAGCCGCTCTTGTTGATGATTTCATATTCCACGCCGAGGTCTATTATCTCGCTTGCGCGTGAGATGCCCTGACCGAACATGATGTCAAACTCGCAGCGTTTGAAGGGGGGCGCGACCTTGTTCTTGACAATCTTGACGCGGGCATGCTTTCCGAGGACATTCTCCCCATCCTTGACCGATGTCCCGGGGCGGATGTCGACACGGACAGACGCATAGAATTTTAGGGCGTTTCCGCCAGTGGTGGTCTCGGAGGGACCGAACATGGTTCCGCCGATTTTCTCGCGAAGCTGGTTGATGAAGATGCAGACGGTGTTGGTGCGGGCGATTGTTCCGGTCAGCTTTCGCATGGCCTGGGACATCAGGCGCGCCTGCAGGCCTACGTTGCGGTCACCCATGTCACCCTCGATTTCACTCTTGGGGGTAAGCGCGGCTACAGAGTCGACAACAAGGATGTCGATTGCTGACGAGCGGATGAGCTGTTCGGCAATCTCCAGGGCCTGTTCCCCGTTGTCGGGCTGGGAAATCAGAAGGTTGCTGGTGTCCACGCCGAGTTTCTCGGCATAGAAACGGTCGAAGGCATGCTCTGCGTCAATCATCGCGGCGATTCCTCCGGCCTTCTGAGCCTCGGCGATGGCATGGAGAGCGAGTGTGGTCTTACCGGAAGATTCCGGGCCGAAAATCTCAATGATACGCCCTCTTGGGTAACCTCCCACTCCGAGCGCGAAGTTGAGTCCGATTGAGCCGGAGGGGATGACCTCGACTTTCTCCACAGCCTCGTCGCCAAGCTTCATTATGGCTCCCTTGCCGTAATCCTTCTCGATATGGTTCAAGGCCGCTGTCAGGGCATTGAGCTTGGCCTGCTTGGGGTCAATCTCTTTGCCACCCTTCTTTATGGCGGCCTTCTTGGGTTTGGTGTTCTTTTCCATTTATGTAGTTGTTTTGATTTTCTTAGCGGAGGGGATGGGGAATGAAAGGACTCAGTTCCTTATCCAGGCGCAAAGTTAGCAAACAGCCGGGCAAACAGATTGCCCACGCAAGTTAAATTTTGCTCCACGTCGTTGTGAGGCAACGCGATGGATGATTACAAAGTTAGCTAAAATGAGCCGTAACTGCAAGCGGGAAAAAGCCTCCCGGCATCTTTTTTTCCCGGGGATGAAATTTTTTTGAAATTATATCATGGTTTATGAACCATTTAAGGCGGTCGGTGTTTTAATAGTACATAGCAAAATTACTTTTTCCATTGCAAGAAATGTGATAATGATTGGTTTATTATTTAACGAGGAGTTGCCGTGATGGCAAGCCTCGTTTTTTTATGCCCGGTAGTGACTTGATATTATCACTTCGCTACTTATCACTGCGCGACATTCGATGTTGATTTTCTGTGTTTGTATTCTGTCCCCTCTTTGTTTCCCCCTTTGTCTTCTTGCTTTTGAATTAATTCGTTAACTTTGCCATCTCAAGAAATACGATTTACGAAGGTGATTCCAAAGGCTATCAGCTTGTGCCGACAACATTGATATGCAAATGATATGCAAATCAATCGAACGCCTTCGATTGCCTGATAAAAAAATATCTTGCTCCAATGTATAAAAAAATTCTTCTCGTTTTATTATTTCCGTTCATCCTTTCCGCTTGTGGTAGCGATGAGCCTTTGGACCTGTTTCACCTGACATTAGGAACGGAGGCAGATGCCGAAATCGTGATGGCGACTCATTCCGCAGATATCACGATAAATGGCTATCCTCGATGGATAGAAGTCGGTATCGTGGGGGATTTTGATTCATACAGTATCTCTGACAATGTCCCGGATTGGCTTGTCATATCTAAAGCGGAGATGATTACCACACAACACCAATTCAGAATTGATATTTCCGGATTGGATGGTGTGGATTCCCGGAGTGGTAAAATATGCTTTACTGTTTTCAAAGGCTCCCAGTCGCAATCTGGAGAGATTAGGATTATTCAGAATCCTTGTACTTTGGAAGACTTGAAGAAAACAGAAAGACGGGCTATGAAGAGGTATCTCTCAAAGTTTGACGTTGTGGATGCGCTTCCGCCCATCGACGATATTCAAGTCGGCTCAGTTGCTCCATTCTATAAATTGAATTCCGAGGGGAGTGTCTATATGCAGGTGGTCAGAATGGGAACAGCTCCCGCCGCAATTAATGGTGAGAAAATCTATTTCCGCTTTATGCGCTATAATCTTCTGTCATATCTGGAGAATGGTGTGCTGCCCAATGGCGAGGGTAATGGCAATGACCCGACGCAAGACGCGACATTCTTTAAACTTGGCTCTGAAGATCCTGCCACCACCCAATGGGGAACCGCCATTCAGATGCCGATGCTTATAGGACTCCCCGTCGATAGCGAGGTCAATCTGGTTGTGGCATCGGAAGCAGGGATTACCGCCGAAATCAGTGGTGTTACCCCATTCCTCTATAATATCCGCTATTTCAAGGATCGGAATTAAATTTCAGTAATCACTATTACCGGTGGAATTGTTTGTGATTCACTCATGACAATTCCACCGTCGTGATGCAAGCGAGCCTCAGAATCAACCGTTATGCGGGATTCGAGGCTCGCTTTTTTATCCGATACATCGTTATCCTGAAAAGACAACCAGGACATCCGGAATTTCCGGATGCCCTGGTTCTATCGGGACTATGCCTTATAAGATAAGGCTGTAATCTCAGGGGGATTATTACTTCACTGCGGGGTTGGCCACGCGACGCTTGTTGGTCAGGTAAGCAACCGGGGTTGCGATGAAGATGGTGGCGAGGGTTCCGACAATAACGCCGAAGAGCATTGCGAAGATGAAAGAACGGATGGAGTCACCACCGAGGATGAAGATGCAGAGGAGCACCAGGAAGGTCGACGCGGAGGTCATCACTGTACGGCCGAGGGTCGAGTTGAGCGACTTGTTGACCAGTGTGCCGAAGTCCTGCTTGGGATAGAGGCCGATGTTCTCACGCATACGGTCGAACACAACCACGGTATCGTTGATCTGGTAACCGATCATTGTCAGGATGGCGGCGATGAAGCTCTGGTCGATTTCCATAGCGAAGGGGAACACACCCCAGAAGAGGGAGTAGAAACCGATGATGGCGAATGCTGTGAAGGCTACCGCAGCGAGCGCGCCAAGAGAGAAGGCGATGTTGCGGAAACGCAGGAGGATGTAAAGGAACATCGCAACCAGCGACAGTATCACAGCCACATAGGCCTTGTTACGCATGTCGTTTGCGACAGTCGGGCCGACGGTCTGGGAGGAGAGGATACCCTGGGTCTCGTCGGTAGTCGAGAAATCCTCAAGGGTCATGCCGTTGGGAAGAAGTCCCTCTGCCATGAAGGTATCGTAGAGTTTCTTTGTGATTTCCTCTTCGATAGCGGAAGCGTCCTCGTCAGACTTGATTTTGTAGTTGGTCGAGACACGAACCTGGTTGGAGTTCTCGATGGTGATCACTGAAATCGCTGCGGTCTCGCCGTTGGCGTTGAACACGGGGGTGAGGGTGGCCTGCAGCTTGTCTGTCTGAACCGGCTTCTCGAACTTCACGACGTAGTTACGTCCGCCGGAGAAGTCGATACCCTGGTTGAGACCCTTGGTGAACAGCGAGATTACAACTGCCAGGGCGAAGATACCTACCACGAGAGTAGCCACCTTGCGTGCGCCGAGGAAGTTGAAGTTGGTATCGCGGAACATGTTGCGCGACAGCGGGGTGTCAAATGTCAGCTTGCTGAACGCCTTGGTCTTGGCGCAGAGGATGAAGATGATGCGGGTCAGGTAGACTGCGGTGAAGAACGAGCAGATGATACCGATGATCAGGGTAGTGGCGAAGCCCTTGATAGGACCTGTACCGAAGAAGAGGAGGATGACACCGGTGATGATTGAGGTCAGGTTGGAGTCGAAGATGGCGGAGAAGGCGTTGGAATAACCGTCGGCGATGGCGGTGCGCACATTCTTGCCTGCACGAAGTTCCTCCTTGGCGCGCTCGAAGATAAGCACGTTGGCGTCAACCGCCATACCGAGGGCGAGCACGATACCGGCGATACCCGAGAGGGTCAGCACGGCCTGGAAGGAGGCGAGGATTCCGAAGGTGAAGAAGAGGTTGCAGATAAGTCCGAAGTTGGCGATGAGACCGGGAATCAGACCGTAAACAACACACATGAAGATCATCAGCAGCACGATGGCCAGAACGAATGACCAGATACCGCTCTCGATGGCCTGCTGCCCGAGCGACGGGCCGATTACCATATCGGAGATGATGTCGACCTTGGCGGTCATCTTACCCGACTTGAGGACGTTGGCGAGGTCCTGGGCTTCCTCCACGGTGAAGTCGCCGGTAATCTGTGAACGGCCACCTTCGATGGCGGTGCGGATGTTGGGGTAGGAGTAAACCTGCTCGTCAAGCACGATGGCGATGGGGTGGCCGATGTTGGCCTGGGTCAGACGGCCCCATTCGCGGGCACCTTCCGAGTTCATTGTCATCGACACGACGTTGCCCTGAAGCTGGTCGTAGTCGCTGGATGCGTTAATCACGCAGGAACCGTCGAGGGCAGCCTTGCCGTTGTTGGTCTTGAGGGCGATGAGCTGGTAGGTGTCGAGCTCACGCTGTTTCCCGGTGACAGTGTCCTGATACTGCACGGGGGTGGGCTTCACGCTCCAGCGGAGTTTGAGGTTGGAGGGGAGGAACTGCTGTGCGACGGGTGAATTCAGGATTGAGTCGACAGCCTCTTTCTGCTTGGCGGAAACGATTGCCAGCACGGGGGATTCGCCGCTGCCGACAGACAGGAAGTTCTGGCGGAGCGAGGGCTTGCCCTGGGCGGTCAGCGCGTTGTCGAGCTGGGCGACAGCGCCTGCGATCTGGCCTGCGCCGTAGCACTCGTAGAATTCGAGGTTGGCGGAACGCTGGAGCAGCTCACGCACACGCTGGTGTTCCTTCACACCGGGGAGTTCGAGAAGAATCTGGCCGTCGTTGTCCTGGAGAACCTGGATGTTGGGGGAGACAACGCCGTATGCGTCGATACGGTTGCGCAACACGTTGGTTGCGGAGTTGTTGACGCGGTCTTTCACTTCAGCCTTGAGGGTCTGGGCCACGGAGTTGTCGCTCTGGCCGGGCTTGATTATCGAGTTGAAGACAACCGAGAAGTCGGCGCCGGAATTGGCTTTGCGGTATTGCTGGACGAAGGTGCCGACATAATCTGAGGCGTGGTTGCCCTTGATAATCGAGTCGGTGGCAGCCAGGGCGCGGTCAAACGCGGGGTCTGCGTCGGAGTTCTTCATCGAGCGGAGCATGTCGGGCATTGAAACCTGGAGGATGACGTTCATACCTCCCTTGAGGTCAAGACCGAGGCCTACGCCCCATTTCTGTACTTCGTTGTAGTTGTAGCCCAACCAGACGGGGGTTTTGCTGATTGAGTCGATGTAGGCCTTGTAAGCCTTGTTGTACTGCTCGGAATTCTTGCCTTGTTGTCCGGCCTGGAGAAGCGCGTACTGCTCGGCCTTGGCTTCCTGCTTGCTGCTTACAAGGGAGAAAGAGAGGTAGAACAGGCACACGAGCACCAAGAAAATCGCGATAACACCGGCAATGATGCTTCCGAGGGTTCCTTTGCTTTGCATGTGTTAGATAAAAATTGTTATGAAGTTATTGTTAATTTTCGTCTAAATGATTGGCTGTCAGCCTTATGGGCTAACGTGCAAAAGGGCGTGGACACCCGTTGGGGCATAAACGCCTAATTTTCAGCCTGCAAATATACGAATAATCGTTGGTTAAAACAAGCGATTTCGCGGATTCAGCATAAAAAAGCGCCACGGATGTGACGCTTTGTGCTTGATGTTCAAGAAATAGTGAGGTGGAAATCGGCGATGAAGTCGGCCGCGTGGGGGTTGTTCTCGACGATGTGGCGCAGCAGCTCCCGGTCACTCCAGGCTGCGGGTGAATCGGGATCGTCGTTGACCTCCACGGTCATCTCTATGAAATCATTCGACAGTGTGGATCTCAGGTAGGCCAGCAGGTTCGGAAGCTCCTGGAGCATGAAATCCACCTGTGGCTGGTTGGCCACGAGCATCCTCAGTTCGGGAGAGTCGGGCGACTTTCGTTCCGGTCTGGATGCCCGCATGGTGTTGCAAAGCACATGGGCCTTCTTGTGCAGCTCCATATATGCCTCCCATGCGTCGGCGAGAGACTTGTCAGTGAACGTGTTGCGCTTCTGTTTTACTGCGGCCTGAGCCTTGACCTCCTCGGTTTGAGGGGCATCGGTGAAGGCATCGCGCAGCGACACATGGGATTTACCTCTTGATCCATTCCCCTGGGCCGGACGGCGGATTGAGGGGGCCGGGGAGGGGGCAGGTGCGCTCATTGTGACGCGTGGAGCGGCCGGAGTGGATGGAGACGCGTTTGCGGCAACCGGGGCAGGCGGCACGGGTGCTGGGGCCGCTGCATGTGAAGGGGCTGCCGGAGTGGGGGTGACTTGGATGGGTTTTATGCTTTGCCCCTCTCCGCGCTCCGCGTCAGAGACGGGGGAGGGGCTTTGTAGTTGGCACAGTTTGATGAGCAGCAGCTCTATCAGGAAGGTCTTTGAAGAAGCTGTCCGGTATTCCATGTCAGCGTCGTTACACAGGCTCATGGCCGCGTAGAAGAATTGCGGCGGCAGCTGTGCGCCCAACGCCGTCAATGCCTGACGCGTCTCATCGTCAGTGTCGAGAAGCCCGATGGTCTGGGGCTCGCGGGCCACCATCAGGTCGCGCAGGAATCCGGCCAGTCCGCCGAGGAAGAAATACGAGTCGAATCCTCGGTCGCGTATCTCCTTATATATTAGGAGGGCGGCCGGGACATTGCCGTCGCGGAACGCCTCGACAAGCCGGGTGTAATACCGTTCGTCGAGTATGTTGAGGTTGTCGATCGCCGACTGGTAGGTGATTGTCCCTCTCGATGAGGCGGCGACCTGGTCGAATATCGAAAGGGCGTCGCGCATCGCCCCGTCAGCCTTGCGGGCGATGACCCCGAGGGCCGGACGTTCGGCGGTCATCCCCTCGCTTTTGGCCACATATTCGAGATGGTCGATGATGTCCGAGATGGTGATACGCTTGAAGTCGTAAATCTGGCATCTCGACAGGATTGTGGGGATGATTTTGTGTTTCTCGGTCGTGGCGAGGATGAAAATCGCGTGGGCGGGTGGTTCCTCAAGGGTCTTGAGGAACGCGTTGAACGCCTGCTGGGAGAGCATATGGACCTCATCGACGATGAACACCCTGTAACGGCCGTCGACCGGCGGAATCTGCACCTGGTCGGTCAGGTTTCTGATGTCGTCGACCGAGTTGTTCGATGCGGCGTCAAGCTCGATGATGTTGAGCGAACGGTTTTCGTTGAATGCCTTGCAGGATGGGCATTCGTTGCAGGGGTCACCCTCCGCCGTCGGGTTGGCGCAATTTATGGTTTTCGCGAAAATGCGGGCGCAGGTGGTCTTGCCGACCCCTCGCGAGCCGCAGAAGAGGTAGGCGTGGGCCAGACGGTTGGTCTGTATGGCGTTGCGCAAGGTCGCAGTCAGGGCTTTCTGCCCGACCACCGACGAGAATGTCGACGGGCGGTATTTGCGGGCCGAGACGATGTAGTTTTCTTCCATGCCCCAAAGTTAACAAAAAAAGCGCGGAACCCGAGGGTCTCCGCGCGTTAAAATTGCATATGTGTCAGAGGATGTCTCTTGCAGTCCCTTGTTTAGAATGCCAATATGGGACGGGCGTGGGCTTCCTCGTCAAACCATCCGGCCATGCCTTCGATGAGGGTGTTGCCGTTCATGCCGATGTTGAAGATGACGCGTGACTCCTCGTCGTAACGGCTTGAGGTGGCGATAGACATGTAATTGGTGCCGTCGGGGATGGTCATCTCATCCTTGTCTGCCTCGGGGACGAGGGAGAACACCTCCATGAACTTGTCGAAAGGCACGTCGTTGGCACACTGCTTGCTCAGGTAGTAAGTGAAGTCATAACCCAACTCGGTGTTCTCGGCGAGGAATGCCGCAACCTCGCCGCTGCAGAAGTTGGCGATGCAGTCCCACATCTGGCCGACGGAGGGGATGAACCATCCGCTGGTGTTGGCCGGAGCCTCGACGGGGTATGTCTTGGTACCGTAGTAGAACATCGGCAGGTCCTCCTTGTAATATTGCTCATCGTTGTTGGCCAGAAGGGTGGTGGTCTCCTCGCGGCCGTTGAGGTTGGAATAGCAGCTCTTGGCCAGTTTGCTAACCTTGATGCAGTCGGTCTTGGCGTATTGTCCGGCATACCATACGGTCTCGGGATATGAGGCAAAATTGGATTTGCCGGGATCCTGGATATTCTTGCAGGCAATCACATATCCGTGGGTGAATCCGGCTTCCTTGTCTGCGTCGGCTATGCGGTCAGGGTTGGTGCTGAACACGATTCCGACCACAGTCTTCCCCTCAATGGGCGCGGGTTTGGTCGCGCTCCAGACTGCGTTGCAGCCGTTGGGGTCGATGCTGACAAGCCCCCCGTCGCTCCAGGTGCCGTCGCTGTAAAAATAGTCTCCCACTTTCGGCTCAGCCGGTTGCGGGTCGGGAGTGTCTACCCGATCGAATTCCATATAGTCCAGGTCGGTAAGGTTGAATGTCTGTGTCTCCCCGCTCTTGTAGTGGAGAATCATACGGTTGGGTTTCTCATCCTGCGCCGAAGCTGTGAAGAACGGAGTGGCGATGAACGATATGATGGCAGCGAGTAAAAGTTTTCTCATTTCTTGATGAATTTAGCTGAGTAAAGGTTTGTTCTTACGATATAGACTCCTGAGGGAAGAGCCGAGATGTCGACTGCCTCGCCCCGGTAATCCTTGATGGCGGAGGCCAGGCGGCCTGTGGTGGTGTAGATTTCCAGGGAGGTGTTTTCCTCTTCCAGGCCGATTACCGAAAGGGTCTGGCCGGAAACGTCGAGCAGGATATTCCCCTGGCGATTGTCGGCGGTAGGCCCCGCTACGGATGACTGGGTGTAGACGCCGTCATGGTCGAACACCATCCTTTTCAGCGATGTGAATGGAAACTGGGTGTCGGTGTCGGTCGTGACGGTCAGGCCATCAGAGCCGAACGTGATGCGGCTGACATCGGCGAGCTTGACGATGTTGTTTTCGTCATTGCCGTCCACGAACACCAGCTGCGGGTCGCCACCCATGGCCTTCATGGCTGTCAGGAAAAACAGAGCTACAGGCAGCAGTCTTGATTGATGGTTCATGACAAATTAGCTGTTTATTATGATTAGTGAAACGGAAGTAATGTGCCGTCAAAATTAGGTTTTTGTGATGACAAATGCAAGCAAAGCGGGCTTAAATTGAGCTTTTGTTTGAAAAATAACGATTTTTGGGCGAAAAATGCCATAATCTACCCCGCTGGGGGTGGTCGCCTGTATGTGGAAAACAATCAGGGATGCCGGCTGACGGCATCCCTGATCTGGATTATGCTGTGGCTATATAAAACAGTCCTCTTTGGGATCAGAAGATTCGGCCCGAGATTGTGAACTTGAGGACGGGGTAAACCGTGAAGTGGTCCATCACCTTCTGGAAAGTGTCGTCGCTGTCTTCCATGAACTTGGTGTCTACCTTTGTTTTGTTGATTTCATCCCATACATAGGGCTTGCCCTGGATCTGAACGCCGAGTTCCCACATGAAGTTGATGCGTCCGACGGGGCAGGGACGGCCGGTGCCGATACCGATGTAAGGACGGAAGGCATTTACGCGCAACGCGCCCCTGACATTTCCGTTCGGGTCGAGGGGAAGCCTGTAGTCACCGATTTCCACCGATGCCGCGCTATATATGTCGGGAGTGAAATCGTCGACCTTGCCGGTGATTTTGACCATGTCGCGGCCACCGAAATATCCGCCGACTGCTATGAAGAGGGGGAAGCGGTTGCCAAGGGGGTAGACGTTGAAAATAAGAGAGCCCTGGACGCGCTTGAGGGAGCCGTCGAGGCGGATGTCGCGCTCAATCGAACCGGGAACGCCGGGTTGCGCGTTGTTGGTGTCGATGGTCACTTCCGAGTCGACGTGGAAATTGATGCCGGGCATCACGGAAATTCCCAGGCGGGCCTGGACGAAGGGGGTGATGGGGGTGGCTGCTTCCACTCCGATACCGGTGGTCCCGACATTGAGGTTGACGCCCAGATGGTTGGCGATGCCGAGCATGTCTTTGACTTGGGCGTTTGTGTGGTTGGCCGCGAACAAGGATGTGAGCGCGACGCAGGCTGCGAGTAAAAATTTCTTCATTTTAAGGTTTGAATGATAATGAATGGGGTTATGATTGGGAATCATGTCAATACTGCTGCAAAATTAGGTAAAAATTCCAAAATAACGGTTAAATTGCACATAAAAAACTCCGTTATGGCCATTTTTCCTATGGTCACAACGGAGCCGGATGTTATCGGAGGTGAAAGCTTACTCCTCGGTTTTCTTTGATTTGAATCCTCCGAGCAGGTTGAATTTCAGCTCTGTCCCGTCGTCAAGGCCGATTTCATATCCCGACGCTTTCTTTTCTATTGATGTCACGAAATTCTGCGGGAAATTTTTGCCGATGTAATTGCGTATCGCCTTCAGCAGAAGCTTTTGGGGAACCTCTTTGGTCTTGCAGTCCACCGAGGTCCATTTCCCGGAGTTGCTGAACTCGATTTTGCTCCCGTTCACCAGCTTGACGTCATAGTCGGTTTTCTTAAGCAAATGCTTGTCGACTTTTATCATACTGATTTTAGCTTTCGGAAAATATTCATCGAGAAATTCACGGGCGGCGAGGGGGAGGTCTTCGCGGTCGAGGGTGTATTTGTCGAACGCCTGTGTGCTGAAGGCTGTGTCGGCTATAAGCAGCAGGAAAAGAAGGATTTTTTTCAATTTCATGACTGGTAGGTTTGTTTTGTGTCGTAGTGGGTTGTCTGCCGCCTTTTGTGAGGGTGGTATATGAGATAACGTGGAAATGACCCGAAATGTTTTATGCCGCCGCTCCGGAAATCACCATGGCAGGAGGCTTCCGGCGCTACCTACAGGCGCGTTGAGAAATATTGTCGAAAATAATCGCGGAAATGTTTGGTTATCAGCCGAAAAAGTTGTAATTTTGCAACGCTTTTAGGAGCGTCGCGCACTGTCGTGCCCCGTAACTGCCTGATGGTTAGGGGGGTGGAGTGTGCGCAAGGTGCGTAGTCGCGCCTTCTCCACGAAGCAATGTGACGCTGAAATTACAACAACGAAGAATAAACAAAAGTTAAAAACCGACTAAAAAACTAAGATGCCTACTATTCAGCAATTAGTAAGAAAAGGACGCGAGACTCTGGTAGACAAGAGCAAGTCGCCCGCGCTGGACTCCTGTCCCCAGCGTCGCGGTGTCTGCGTGCGCGTTTACACCACCACCCCCAAAAAGCCTAACTCGGCTATGCGAAAGGTTGCCCGTGTGCGCCTCACCAACGGCAAGGAGGTCAACTCCTACATCCCCGGCGAAGGCCACAACCTCCAGGAGCACTCGATCGTGCTCGTTCGCGGCGGTCGTGTGAAGGACCTCCCCGGTGTGCGCTACCACATCGTCCGCGGTACCCTCGATACCTCCGGTGTCAAGGATCGTACCCAGCGTCGCTCCAAATACGGAGCCAAGCGTCCCAAGGCAGGTGCTGCCAAGAAGTAATCGGTCCTTTCCAAAAGGGCGGCGTATGAAAAATGACGCTTCCCGCCAGGAAAACCGGTGAAGTCACTGAAAGCACCGCGAGAAATCAACCCAAAGTTTTTCAAACCTGTTTTTGATTCCTCGAGCTGACAACGGTTGAGTAAGCCCCCAGGCAGA
>URLF01000076.1 GCA_900548705.1 uncultured Porphyromonadaceae bacterium
CGGCCCTACGTGGCACACGGTGAACGATACGCCGGCCAACATCGACCGCAACACGCTCGAGGCCGTGGGCCAGACCATGCTACAGTTAATTTACAACGAATGAAAGCTATATGTCTATGCAAACAATAAACGAAATACAAGACGAAATAATCGAAGAGTTCGCCGACCTGGACGACTGGATGGACCGTTACCAGCTGCTCATCGACATGGGCGGAGAGACGGAACCGCTTCCTGATTCCGACAAGGTGGAGCAGAACCTGATAGACGGCTGCCAGAGCCGCGTGTGGCTCGACGCGACCCTCGACGAGGACGGCAAAGTCAACTTCACCGCCGACTCCGATGCCATCATCGTCAAGGGGATAATATCAATGCTCATCGATGTCCTCTCGGGCCACACCCCCCAGGAAATCCTCGACGCCGACCTCTATTTTATCGACCGCATCGGCCTGTCGGAACACCTATCGCCGACCCGTTCCAACGGCCTGCTCGCGATGATAAAGCAAATACGCGTCTACGCCCTGGCCTTCAAGGAGCTGCAGGAAGCCAAGAAAGCCTGACAAACGAGAAATCAAATAACAAACCAATTTCATACTGCTATGTTTAAGAACCAACCCAAAGGATTGATTCCCGCGGCCTTGAGCAACATGGGCGAACGCTTCGGCTTCTACGTCATGATGGCCATCCTGACGCTGTTCCTCATGTCGAAGTTCGACCTCGACGGAGGTCAGGCCGGCGCACTCTACTCGACATTCTACTGCGCCATCTACATCCTCGCCCTCGTGGGAGGCGTGATTGCCGACAAGACCAAGAACTACAAAGGCACCATCATCGCCGGACTCATCGTAATGTGCCTGGGCTACGCCCTCCTGGCAGTCCCCGCCCTCATCACCACCCAGTGGATCGCCCTGGGCGCGCTTCTGGTAATCGCGTTCGGTAACGGACTCTTCAAAGGAAACCTCCAGGCCGTCGTGGGACAGCTCTATGACGACCCCAAATACAGCGACAAGCGCGACTCCGGTTTCCAGATTTTCTACATGTTCATCAACATCGGCGGCTGCATCGCCCCCTTCATCGCCGTATGGGTGCGCAACACCTTCGTCAAGATGCAGGGCTACGCCTACAACGCCGATCTCCCCGGCCTCTGCAACTCCCTGCTCGCCGGCAGGGATGTCGACAGCGACCTCTTCCTTGAATACGCCAACCAGGTATCGCAGACCGAGGTCAACCTTGCCACACTTGAGGACTTCGCCCGCAACTACCTCGAAGCCTTCAACACCGGCTTCCATTACGCCTTCTCGGTGGCCATCGTGGCGATGCTCATCTCCCTGGCTATCTTCCTCTTCTTCAAGAAATCCCTCCCCACTCCCGGGGCCAAGAAAGCCGCATCCTCATCCAAGAGCGAAGCCGAGAAAGCTGAAATCCGCCAGTCGGCCAAGGAAATCAAGCAGCGTATCATGGCCCTCATGGCCGTATTCGGCATCGTGATTTTCTTCTGGTTCTCATTCCACCAGAACGGACTGACCCTGACCATGTTCGCCAAGGACTACACTGACCTCAACCTCTGGGGAATGTCACTCTCGGCTGAAATCTTCCAGTCAATCAACCCCTTCGTTGTGGTCTTCCTCACCCCCATCGTCATGTGGGTATTCTCGGCTCTCGCCGCGAAAGGGAAAGAACCCTCGACCCCCAAGAAAATCGGTATCGGTATGGGTATCGCCGCCCTGGCCTACGTCGTGATGTGTGTCGCCTCCCTCGGACTCCCCTCACAGGCCTCACTTGACGGTGCGCCCGTTCCCACAGCCGAACGCGTTACCCCCTGGATTCTTTTCAGCGTCTACTTCATACTGACCGTCGCCGAGCTGTTCATCTCACCCCTCGGACTCTCGTTCGTGTCGAAAGTCGCACCAGCCCATCTCCAGGGCCTGATGCAGGGGTGCTGGCTCGGAGCTACCGCCGTCGGCAACGCCTGCCTCTTCCTCGGTGCGGTGATGTACCAGAGCATCTCCCTGTCGGCCACCTGGAGCGTCTTCGCCATCGTCTGCTTCATATCGATGGCCGTGATGTTCTGCATGGTCAAATGGCTTGAGAGGGTCGCCAAGTAACCGCTCCTCAACAAGAGACATACCGCAAAAGCCCGCAAGCGCGTTTCGCTGCGGGCTTTTGCATATCCGCCCCCACTCACCACGCGTCGCGAAAAAAATCAGCGTATGGCTGTAATGTTTCACAGGGGCTGCGCGTCTATTAGACAAAGACCGGTTTTCCGGCCCGGACACCAAGCGTATTTTTCAGAAACAGCAGCTTCATACACTAATGGACAAAGACGCCCAGACACCGGTATTCCTGCGTCACCGCGCCCTCCTCGGCGCGGTGGCCCGGAAATACCTCATCCAAAAAGAGGATGTCGAAGACGCCCTCCAGGAGCTGTTCATACGCGCCTGGGAGAAC
Organism: uncultured Porphyromonadaceae bacterium; assembly: GCA_900548705.1. Classification (GTDB taxonomy): domain Bacteria; phylum Bacteroidota; class Bacteroidia; order Bacteroidales; family Muribaculaceae; genus UBA7173. Next base: position 2,446 of record URLF01000076.1, read on the forward strand.
CGGAAGACCGACACCACCCCGCAACAGAAACGGGCGTTTCTCTTCACCTCCCTGCGAAACATCTGCGTTGACCTGTTGCGCAAGCGCAAGCTCAGGGGGGTATTCATCGACGACTGCACGGCTCCCGCCGAACCGCCCCTCTCGACCATCAACCCCGTCGAGAGCGCGGACATCGCCGATGCCATCAGCCGCCAGGCTCTCGCTCATCTCTCCGGGATGACCCTGAAAGTGTTTGAGCTTTACACCTTCGAAGAGCTTGATTACACCGAAATCGCCCAACGCCTCGCCATCACCCCCGAGACAGCCCGCACCCACCTCTGCCGGGCAAGGAAAACAATGCGTGCCCTGTGCGCGTCAATTCTAAAAAGCTGATTTATGGAAGATTTGACATTACAACAATTGGAGAGTCTTGCCATCGGATATTTTGAATGCCGGCTCTCCCGCGCCGAAGAGGATGAGCTGCGGAAACTGCTCCTCTGCTCCCCCCTGCGGTCAGAACTGCTTGACGAGTGCCGACTCGCCATGGGACTGGAATCCATCCTGTCGCGCTCCAGCCGCCGCGACCGCAAACCGGCCACCTTCATCTGGCTCACCATAGCCGCCACCGTGGCACTGCTCCTCTGTACCGGAATCTTCCTCCACCGCGACACCGCTCTCCACGGCGACGGCGAGGTGTATTACGCCGAGGTCTACATCAACGGCGTGAAGGTTGCCGACCAGAAGACCGCCCTCATCATCGCCGAACGCCAGCGTGAAGAGTCACTGGCGAGGATGGACTCCCTCTTGCAGGAATCCATACAGAGCCGCGACCGCCAGCTCAGAAACCTGAGGAAACTGACCACCCATTAACACCATACATCCCCCTATGAAACGAACCGCCATCTTGCTGCTCCTGGCCGTCGTGGCCACCGTCACGGCTCTGGCCGCACCACCGAAACTCGCCTGCGAATCCCTCTTCTCGGAAAAATACCGCACCAACCCCCAGGCCAAGGTCTCAATCATCAACTCCACCGGCAATTACTTCCGTGGACTCAAGGTGACAGAAGACCCGGCTCTGGTCAAAGAGATTGAGAAAAAAGTCGAAGAGGACAAGAAACTTGCCACAAATACCGTCGAGGAATATTCAGCCGGAAATGTCTACACTCTTATATTAAACGTTCCGGGAAACAACAATAGAATGATTAACATCGGCTACACTCGTAGAGGCGCGTCAGTCGACCTGTTTGTGTCCGGGCCTCCAGATGCCTTCAAGTAGCCGTCAACCCTCCCTGCTGCCTCTTTCCACTCTTCCCCCACTCTCCGCCTCAAGCTGGGCACGGCTCTTGCTCTTGGTGACCATGAACACCCCCGCGAACACGAGAACCACCGCCAGCCCCTTCATCAGATTGAAGCTGTCAAGCCCCCAGCACACCGCCACCACCGACGCGATCACCGGCTGCACATAGTTGTACATGCTGGTGATTGTCGGGCGCAGGTACCTTTGCCCGACAGGCAACAGTATGTAGCTAACGAAGGTAGCCCCAACCACCACCATCGCTACTCCCGGCTTATCGCGCCCCAGTCGGCCGCGGCCATCTCATTGTAGGAGAATGGGATCACGCATATCGACGCGTAGGTGAACATCCACTTCATCAGCGTAACCGGGGAGTATTTGGCGGTCAGCCGCTTGTAGAAGACAAGATAACAGGCGAAGCTCACCTGCGCCCCCAGGCAAAGCAGGTCGCCCCATACGCTCGACGGCTGTCCGGCAGACGCGGCTCCGGTGCCTCCCGCTATGAGGATGAATGCCCCGATAGCCCCGACAAACACACCCCCGGCCTTCAGCTTCGTCACCGGCTCACCGAGAAACAACGCCGCGATAATCATGGTGATTATCGGCGAACTGGTGGTGATTACCGACGCGTTGACTGGGGAGGTCAGGCTCAGCCCGAAAATGAACATCCCTTGGTTGAAAATTATTCCGAGCAACGACGCGAAAGCTATGCTCAGCAGGTCGCGGCTGCTTACCTCCTCCTTCTTCGTGAAAAGGGAGACCGTCCAGAACAACACAGCCGCCCCCAGCATCCTGAACTCCGTCAGCAACAGCGGGGCGATTCCGGAAGCCAGCACAGCTTTCCCAACTGGGGCACTCAGTCCCCACATCGTTTCGGCCCCCAGCATCGCACCGTGTCCCTTTATCTCATCTGTCTTCATCCTTTCTGAAAATCATCACTCCGCGACAGCCTCACCGCAGCCCCAGATAGAAATGCCATATGGCCAGCGCGGTAGACACCGCCACATTCAGCGAGTGCTTCGTCCCCTCCTGGGGAATCTCTATGCAGCCGTCGCAAAGGTCCACAACCTCCTGCGCCACTCCGTCGACCTCGTGGCCCGCCACGATGGCATACTTGCCGTCGCGCTCCACGGGGAACTCCTCCAGGCTGACCGCCCCCTTGACAAGCTCCAGGGCGCAGACCTTGTAACCCTCGGCCTGCAGCTCCCTAACCGCGTCGGCGGTCGACGCGTGGTAGCTCCACGCCACCGAGTCCTCAGCCCCGAGGGCAGTCTTGTGAATCTCCACCGAGGGGGGCGTGGCGGTGATGCCGCAGAGCGCGAGCCGCTCCACACGGAACGCGTCCGAGGTCCTGAACACCGACCCGATATTGTTGAGACTCCGTATATTGTCAAGCACGACCACCAGGGATATCTTCTTCTTCCGGCGATACCCCTCGACAGTGTCGCGACCCATGTCAAGTATGGTCTTTTTCTCCATCTGTTTTCGCTTTTGAGCCACAAAGTTACGAAAACCGCCCGAAGTTTGGCCGCTTTTCCGTAACTTTGCGCTCCCCGACAGTGTTATTATCAAATAAAGACAGACACAACCCACACATAAAAAACAACATTATGGAAACTACCCGTCAAGCCAAGATAGCACGCCTCTTACAGAAAGAACTGAGCGAAATCCTGCGGCTCCAGACCGCCAAGACCCACGGAATCATCATCTCCGTCTCGGCAGTCCGCATCAGCCCCGACCTCTCCATCGCCAAGGCCTACCTCTCGGTGTTCCCCTCCGCCAAGGCTCCCGAAATCCTCGAGAACCTCACCCGCAACGCCAAGACCATCCGCTACGACCTCGGCCAGAAAGTCCGCTTCCAGCTGCGCAAAGTCCCCGAACTCGCCTTCTACCTCGACGACTCCCTCGACTACATCGAGAACATCGACAACCTCCTCAAGGAGGAACCCAAAGATTAAATCGGATTCCAAAGATTAGTCGCCCCTACTCCCGGCTACTTTGCCCCTACCTCCTCCCCCACCTCTCCCAATCCTCCCAAGATTCCCATTTCCCCTGCGATATGGGAAAAGGTCTCACGCAGATTCCGCAGATACGCAGATTTCTCGCAGATTATTTTAGAGATAAGCAAGATTAAGCCGATTTTTGGGGAAGGGTCTCACAGATTACACAGATTACACAGATGCCATCCGGAGGCAATCCCTACGGGTGGCTTCTGTTTTGTCTTAGAGGACTTATATTTCATCTCGGATGGCTTCTATCCAATTGTAGGGACGCGCCGCGGCGCGTCCGCATTCAACCCGGTATTATAAAGTCTCGCAGATTACGCGGATTACGCAGAGGCCATCCGGCAGGAATCTGCGTAATCCGCTTTAATCTGTGGAATCCAATGAGCGCAGCAAATCCAATCTGTGTTATCTGTGGAATCCGTGTAATCTGTGAGAGCCTCGGGAGCGCAGCGACCCCTAATCTGAGGAGATGTCGCCCGGATGGCCTCTGCGTAATCCGCGTAATCTGCGAGACTTTAATTTGAACGCGAGACTTTTCCTGAAAATCCATTTAATCTGCGATTAATCTGCGTATCTGCGGAATCTGCGTGAGCCCCTACCCTCAGCTTGACGAGAATGTTATTGAACATACCCGGCTGATTTTCTTTGATAATCAGCCCCACCAATAACATTTTTTGCTAACTTTGCGACAGAATCCGGCCCGGCCATAGAGATGGCTCCCCGGAACACACATTCTTATGTAAAAGGTGTTATTGAAATTTTATCTTTGTAATTCAAACTTGGTCGTTTAGAATTCTGCATGAAGATAAGATTGGCAATAGCACCTGCATCGGTTGCTTATATCCTGCCCATTCGGCAGACTATATAGCATACTCGGTGTGGGGCTATTGTTTTATCCATGCAGAAAGGTAAGACCAAGACCTGAATTACGGATAAGACAAGATACAATCCTCACACCTTTTTTATGTCCATACTTATGGCCTGACGGGGATTAAGCAGGCATAACTTATCTTTATGTATTATTACGTATTGTTGTTCCTGTATGACAATGAATGGCACATTGACTGCTTCCTACGCGATGCGCCATACGATGCCACCAAGGAAGAAGATCGATTGTGGTTTATTGAAGCTTCACGCTTCTCGGTTGACAGGTTAAACCTGATGACCACAAAGTGCAACATTATCAAAGAAGCCAACCTGTTTCCACTCGTATTAAACGTTGCGGAAAACGACAACGCAAAAATAACCATTCCGTCCATACCTGTCGATGCTAAATCCGACATTCCACTTCTAAAGGATGCCCCACTCCTTCCAACATGTCCTGAATGATGAAGATGCATTGTTCTTCTATCATTACATAGTAAAAACGCCGGCTGAAATCGAGAACAGAAAACCAATACATAATCTTGCCCGTAAGTTCGGGATAACAATTATCTTTGAATCTGGTCAATATAATAAATACGATTCAACGCGAGACTGTATTCGTATTTATGATAATGTTATAGGCAAGAACAAAATTTTCTTCCGGCATCTTAGAAACGCGTTCGCTCATCAGAATATAAAAATATCGGGAGACCGATGCATATTGCTTGATTGTGATGTCTTCAAAAACAAGACGATAACAATGACAGGCGATGTAAAATACAACAAGTTCAAAACTCTGTTGGATGAATTTTTCTCAGATGCGAACCTCAATCCTAAAAGTAAAAACAATGAAAGCAAAACTTAAACTTGTGGTAGTGATGCTGTTGGCTCTGACATCCCTTCAATGCCATGCCGCCAGTGACGGACTTTATTACCGCATCATCTCAGAAGCTGACCGTACAGCTTCTGTGTGGGGATCCAGTAACATTTCAGGAGCCATAGAAATCCCCCAGACGACAATTATCGAATCAAAAACCTATACTGTTACCGCAGTATCTGATGAGGGGTTCAGAAATCGCTCCGGACTCACTTCCATAACGATTCCCAACTCCGTGAAGACTATCGGGCACGCCGCGTTCCAGGGGTGCTCCGGACTCACTTCAGTGACCATTGGAAACTCAGTAGAGACTATAGAAGGGATGGCGTTCTATAACTGCTCTGGACTCACTTCCATAACGATTCCCAACTCCGTGAAGACTATCGGGAGCTACGCGTTCCACGGTTGCTCCGGACTCACTTCAGTGACAATCGGAAACTCAGTAGAGACTATCTCGGACTACCCCATAGACGACAATCTAACTTTCAGAGGTTGCGACAATCTAACTGATATAAATGTTAATTCAGGAAATGCACATTATTCATCCATCAACGGAGTTTTATATGATAAGAATGCTTCAACTCTTATATTCTGTCCAGTTAAAAAGACATCCTTGACGATTCCCAACTCAGTAGAGACTATCGGATGGATGGCGTTCTATAACTGCTCTGGACTCACTTCCATAACGATTCCCAACTCCGTGAAGACTATCGAGGACGGCGCGTTCCAGAAATGCTCCGGCCTCATTTCAGTGACCATTGGAAACTCAGTAGAGACTATTGGAGAGAGGGCGTTCTGTTGTTGCCATGGACTCACTTCAGTGACGACTCCGAACTCCGTGAAGACTATCGGGCACTACGCGTTCCATGATTGCTGCAGACTCATTTCAGTGACCATTGGAAACTCAGTAGAGACTATTGGAGAGGGGGCGTTCTGGAACTGCTACAGACTCATTTCAGTGACCATTGGAAACTCAGTAGAGACTATCGAGGACCGCGCGTTCGTTAGTTGCCTCAAATTAGAAACCATATATATGCAATGTGAGGTTCCGATAGAATGTAAACCCAATTTTTGTGATGACAACTTAAAAAACACCATACTGTATATTCCCAAAGGCACTTTGGCCGCTTATAAGAAAACCACCCCTTGGAGAGACTTCTGGAACATCGTGGAGATGGATTTCTCCGGGGTTGATGAAGTGGCGGAGGACGGCGGCGACGCGGTTCGCGTGGAGAATGGACGGATTGTAACCGATGGTGACGCGCTGACCGAGGTGCTTGACCTGCAAGGGCGTACCGTTTACCGTGGTTATGACCGGGTGGTTGACAACCTTGCGCGCGGCCTCTATGTCGTAAGAAGCGGCAACAACACCGTAAAGATAAAGCTCTGACAGAAAAGGTCTCACGCAGATTCCGCAGATACGCAGATTTCCCGCAGATTATTTTAGGGATAAGCAAGATTAAGCCGATTTTTTGGGAAAGGTCTCGCAGATTACGCGGATTACGCAGATTACCATCCGGCAGGTATCTCCAAAATCAACTTTAATCCGTGGAATCCGATTAGCGAAGCGAAGCCAATCTGTGTTATCTGTGGAATCCGTGTAATCCGTGTAATCTGTGAGAGCCTCGGGAGCGTAGCGACCCCCAATCCGTGCGAATAACGTCCGGATGGCCTCTGCGTAATCCGCGTAATCTGCGAGACTTTATAATAATACCCGGTTTGATTGCGGAGGAATAACCGGTTTGATTGCGGACGCGCCGCGGCGCGTCCCTACAAGTGGAAAACATCCGGATGGCTTCTGTGTAATCTGTGTAATCTGTGAGACCCTTCCAAAAAAATCGGCTTAATCTTGCTTATCTCTAAAATAATCTGCGGAAAATCTGCATATCTGCGGAATCTGCGTGAGACCTTCCTATTAACAAATCTGAGGAATCGGTATGAGAGTTTTGGGGAGCGGGGGAGGTTTTTCCGGGGGAATTGCGTAAATTTGCGGTAGATTATGGAAGAAGACTTCGACATCCGCCGCGACGCCGCGCGTTCCGACTCCGACAACGACTTCGAGAGGGCGTTGCGCCCCCGCCGTTTCGACGACTTTTCCGGCCAGGACAAGGTTGTCGAGAACCTGCGCGTGTTCGTGCAGGCCGCCCGCATGCGCGGCGAGGCCCTCGACCATCTCCTCCTCTACGGCCCTCCCGGACTGGGCAAGACCACCCTCTCGGCCATCATCGCCAACGAGCTGGGGGTGGGCTTCAAGGTGACCTCCGGCCCTGTCCTCGACAAGCCCGGCGACCTGGCCGGCATCCTGACCTCCCTGGAGGAGAACGATGTGTTGTTCATCGACGAAATTCACCGCCTAAGCCCGGTGGTGGAGGAATACCTCTACTCGGCGATGGAGGATTACCGCATCGACATCATGATTGACAAAGGGCCCGGAGCGCGGTCGGTGCAGCTCACCCTCTCCCCCTTCACCCTCGTTGGGGCCACCACCCGCAGCGGCCTGCTGACCTCACCCCTGCGTGCCCGCTTCGGCATCCCCTGCCACCTGGAATATTACGACCACGAGATACTTGAGCGCATCATCCTCCGCTCCGCCCGGTTGCTGTCGGTGGAGTGCAGCGCGGAAGCCGCCCATGAAATCGCCCTCCGCTCACGCGGCACCCCCCGTATCGCCAACCGCCTGCTGCGGCGTGTCCGCGACTTCGCGATGGTGAAAGGCTCCGGGGCCATCGACCCCGAAATCGCCCGCTACGCCCTCGAAGCCCTCAATATCGACCGCTACGGCCTCGACGAAATCGACAACAAGATTCTCGCCACGATAATCACCAAATTCCGTGGAGGGCCGGTAGGACTGTCGACCATCGCGACAGCCCTCGGTGAAGACCCCGGCACCGTCGAGGAGGTCTATGAGCCGTTCCTCATCAAGGAGGGCTTCATCAAGCGGACACCCCGTGGCCGCGAGGTCACCGACCTGGCCTGGAGCCACCTCGGCCTCGACCGCCTCAACTTCGACCGGGGCCTCTTCGACTGACCCAGCGCTGCCGCCCTCTCCCCCCATCCCTCCCAATTCTCCCAATTCTCCCACAACTCCCATTCCTCCCATCCCCCCTCCTCTCTCCCCTTCCAAGAGACTATGGCTTCAATCAAGTCGCTATTCAAAGATACCGCCATATATGGCGTAAGCTCAATCGTCGGGCGATTCCTCAACTGGTGTCTCGTCCCGATGTACACCTACCTGTTCGCTGCAGGGGAATACGGCATCGTCACCAACATCTACGCCTATGTGGCCCTCGCGCTGGTGATTCTCACTTACGGCATGGAGACCGGATTCTTCCGTTTCGCCAACCACGACCGCTGGAAAGACCCCTCGGAGGTCTACACCACCGGACTGATTTCGCTCGGCACATCATCGCTGCTGTTCATCATCGCCGGATGCCTCCTCTCCCCCGAGCTGGCACGGCTGCTCGACTGCGGCGCCCATCCCTCCTTCATATGGATGATGGTGATTACCGTCGGGGTGGATGCCTACACCTCCCTACCCTTCGCCTATCTCCGCTACAAGAAACGCCCCATGCGTTTCGCCACCCTGAAGCTCCTCAACATCGGCCTCAACATCGGCCTCAACCTCTTCTTCATCCTCCTCTGCCCCTGGCTGTGGAAGACCGCCCCGGAGACAATCGGCTGGTTCTATGACCCCACCTTCGGCATCGGCTACATCTTCCTGGCCAACCTCATCAGCTCCCTGACGGTACTGTTGCTCCTCTACCCCGAACTGACATCGGTCAGCTACCGCTTCAACGGCCGGTTGCTCAAGGAGATGCTGCTTTACAGCTACCCCATCCTAATCCTCGGCATCGCCGGAATCATGAACCAGACCATCGACAAGATTCTCTACCCGATACTCATCCCCGACAAGGCGGAGGCGATGGCCGGACTCGGCATCTACGGGGCCAACTACAAGATAGCCATCGTCATGGTGATGTTCACCCAGGCGTTCCGCTTCGCCTACGAGCCGTTCATCTTCGCCCAGAACAAGGAGGTGAAGGGAGCCGACAAAAACGCCTCCTACTCCCAGGCGATGAACTGGTTCGTCGCTTTCGGACTGCTGATATTCCTCGGGGTGATGTTCTTCCTCCCGGTGCTGAAATATTTCATCTCCCCGCAGTATTTCGAGGGGCTGAGGGTGGTGCCGATCATTATGATGGCCGAACTCTTCGCGGGCATCTTCTTCAACCTCTCCCTCTGGTACAAGCTCTCCGACAAGACCATCTGGGGCACCTGGTTCTCACTGATGGGTCTGGCCGTCACGCTGTTGCTCAACATCCTGTTCGTGCCGCGCGTCGGCTACATGGCCTGCGCCTGGGCGGCCTTCGGCTGCTACGGGTTCATGATGGTGGCCAGCTATCTTGTCGGCGACCGCAAATATCCCATCGGCTACCAGTTGGGGAAACTCGGACTCTACTTCCTGTCGGCTATGGCCCTGTGGGGGATTGCGACCCTCCTCACCACCGGAAACAACTGGATTGACTTCCCCTGCCGCGCCTTGCTGCTGGTCATCTTCGGCGGAAGCGTCCTGGCTGTCAACCGCGTATGGTCGCGCCGCCGGAAACTCTCCTGACTATCATCCATCAACGTCACTGACATGAAAATCGCCCTGCTCTCGACAAACCACGACCTCGGA
>URLF01000077.1 GCA_900548705.1 uncultured Porphyromonadaceae bacterium
GATGCAAAACCTGTAAACAGATTCCGCAGAGCCGGTCTCTCGCAAACAAGGTCTCACGCAGATTCCGCAGATACGCAGATTTCTCGCGGATAACTCGCGGATATAAAGAGAAAGTAAAAAGTCTCGCAGATTACGCGGATTACGCAGAGGCCATCCGGACAGCTTTCCATCCGGATGGTCTCTGCGTAATCCGCGTAATCCGCGAGACTTTTTCTAAATGGTAGATAGGGTTATAAGAAATTGAGGGAGAGGGGTCTCACAGATTACACAGAAGCCATCCGGATGGAAACGCGCCCGGATGGCTTCTGTGTAATCTGTGTAATCTGTGAGACCCCTCCCCAAATCCGTTTTATCCCTTTTCAATCTGCGGGGAATCTGCGTATCTGCGGAATCTGCGTGAGACCCCTTTTCAGAAAGGGCAAAGTAGACTTTTTGCGAGAGGGAGTCCCGTTCTGCGGAATCACTCGTCGGATTTGGTGGGGACGTGCTCGAAGATTTTGGCTTCGAGGAGGTCGGCCTGCTGGACGCCGACGGTGCGCCATACCGGTTCGCCATCCTTGAAGAGGATGAGGGTAGGCACAGAACGTACACGGTAACGTGCTGCCAGTTCGGCATTCTTGTCGATGTCGATTTTGACGATGGTTCCGGCATCACCGACCTTCTCTTTCACTTTTTCGAGAATGGGGCTTTGCATCTTGCAGGGGCCACACCAGGTTGCGAAAAAGTCGACCAGTGTCGGCTTTGATGATTTGATGATTTCTTGAAAGTCGCTCATATTTTCAGGTTTTGTATGTTTGTGTTGGATAGTGATGATTGATTCATCATATAATATAACGTAGGAAAAGGCCGGATAGTTTGTGGCGGGCGGTAAATATGAAGAAGAGCGCGGGGTGCTGATGGGGCGAACACTATCCCTTACTGCCATGTGTATGACACCACCAAGCAGAACGCGTCCAAAGTCACATGGGCTGATGAAGGTGAAAAGATGTCGAAAGTCGAGGATTACGGCGTTGACCTGACCAAGAAATACTCCATCTGGAAGTTCGAGCTTACCGAGGAGGATCTTGAAAAGTACAACGCGGCAGTGTTCTACTTCCGCTACGGCAATCACTGGATGCGTTACAGCACCGTGACCCTCCATGCCGGAGGAAGCGACACGGAATATGGTAATGTGACCGAAAATGACCAGAACAACTGGACAAAGTATATCTACGCCACCTACTCCAAGGATGTGAATGGTCAGAAGGAGTTCACCCTCTCCGAGACACTCGTTGCTCCCAATGAAATCACTCTTGAAGGACAGTTTGTCGCCGAGAGGTTCAATGAGGAGACCAACAAGTGGGTCTACGGTATCTATGTCAAGGGTCTGGACATTCAGTATGTCAAGGAGAATCTCCACGGATATTCCGACTTCTCGTTTGATTGCGGTTCGAGAACTGATTCATGGCAACAGCGACATCAAGAAGACCTACAAGGAAATCGAGACATGCTCCAACTGGGGCCTGGGCGACGACTGGTCGAGCTACCTGCGTCTGGCTGCGTCATCCAACACCGCTCCCGTGTTTATCCACGATGTGGTTGAGGCCGCCGATGTCAAGGATCTCGACAGCAAGACTGTGACCTGCACCCTCTATGCCGTATATCCCGTGATTTACAATCCCAACGCCACACTGACCTACGGCACCGGGGCATCGCTGGCTCCCAGCAACGCAATCGGTTCGTATGAGGGATTCAAGGTTGTCAACGCCCGTATGGCTACTTCGGTTACTTTCGTTGTCAACCCCAACAATGCAGTGTCAAGTGTGGAGGATATCTTCGACGAGATTGATGCAGACAATGCACCTGTCGAATACTACACCATCTCAGGTGTGCGCGTGATGGGACAGCCTGCTCCCGGGCTTTACATACGCCGTCAGGGTGACAAGGTAAGCAAGGTGGTGATCCGCTGAGCCGCACCTCCCGAGACCAAATATGGCGGCTCTGACCCGCTGTCACGCCGCCAGTGACAAAAAATCTCCGGGACGGGTATCTCCTGCCTCGGAGATTATTAGTAAGAGTTAAAGAAAAAACCGGCCCCTGAGAAGACCTGGGGCAACAGCCGTTCCGACCGTGAGGCCAGAACGGCTTTTTTGTTGGGGAAGGGGAGTGGGAGAATTGGGAGGATTGGGAATATATGGGAGGATTGGGAAAGATGGGGGAGGGGGGAGGGGTGGGGTTTGGCGGATTGGAGAAATTGTTGTAAATTAGCGGTTGATTTCGGCAGACCGTTGCCGCGATTCATGATCCCTTTACCTGTGTTACGAAAAAAGATATGGCAGAAACCCTGACAGCCGATTCCATACGCCGGGCTCTCCGAAGAGGAGAGGTGGCTCCGGTCTACCTGCTTCATGGCGAGGAGGGGTTTTACACTGATCTGATTGCCAGGGAGGTGGAGAATCTTGTGGCTCCAGATGACCGCGATTTCGACCTGACGATGCTGTATGCTCCGGAGACGGAACCGGCGGCGGTGATAGAGGCTGCCCGGCGTTACCCAATGATGTCGGCGCGTCAGGTGGTGATAGTCAGGGAGGTACAGGAGGGCTGCAAGCCGCGTTTCACCCCGACGGCTTATCTCAACGCCCTCGCGCCGTATGTCAGGCAACCGTCGGCGACCACTGTGTTGTGTCTCTGTTTCCGTGGGGCGCAGGCAAAAGGGGCGGAGTTCACCAAGGCCCTCAAAGAGGGTGGAGGTGTGGCCCTGGAGTCGAGGAAGCTCACTGAGAAGATGGTGGCTTCTACGGTGTCGAATTTCATAACCGGAAAGGGGCTGACAGCCGATCCCAAGGCGCTGGCGATGCTGTGTGACTTTGTCGGCACCGACCTGTCCCGGCTTTACAACGAGGTCGACAAGCTGACTGTCACCCTTGGGCCAAACGCCCAGGTGACTCCCGAGGCGGTGGAGCGCAACATCGGTATCTCGAAGGAGTATAACAACTTTGAGTTTGTGGCCGCTGTCGCCAGGCATGAGGATGAAAAGGTGTTCAGGATTCTGAAACGTTTCGCCTCTGACCCGAAAAACAATCCGCCGCAGGTGTTGGCGGTCAACCTTTTCAATCTCTTTTCCAATCTCCTGGTGGCGCATTACGCCAAGGACAAGAGCGAGAGGGGGCTGATGCAGGAGCTGGGGTTCCGGTTCCCGATGCAGCTGACCGATGTGCGCAACGCCCTGAAATGGTGCGGCCCGTGGCAGACGATTGAAATCATATCGCAGATACGCGAATTTGACGGGGCCTCGAAGGGTAACGGTTCGCGCCAGGATCCGTTCGGACTGCTTCATGACCTTTGTTTCCATATCCTGAATCCTGTTGGCCGCGCCGGTATCGCGGGGCTGAAGGTCTGATGGGAGATGTATCACGAGAAAGTATTGACATTATGAAAAGACTCATATATAACATATCACGGCGGTGGATGGCAGCGTTGGCCATGCTGGCGGCTCTCTCCGCCGGAGGTGCCACCGTTGATGACGCACGGATTCTTGCCGAGGATGGCGACATCGACGGGGCGATAACGATGCTTCGCGGGATTGTCGCCGATGACCCGAAGGACACCGACGCGGCCCTTATGTTGGGTGAACTGCTCTGGGGAAGCGGCCAGGACTCCGATGCCGAGGAGGTTTTGGAGACTCTGCGCGGACGCGGCAACCGCGAGGCCACCTTGCAGCTTGCCCGCATGGCTCTGTCGCGCTACGATATAGATGAAGCACGTTCGCTACTGGGAGCTTATCGCAAGAGCCTCGTCAAGGGGAAAAAGCAGATTGCCGAAGATCAGTCCGGAAAACTTGAAGACCAGATCGAACGCGCCGAGGGCATGCTCGACCGTGTGCAGAACATCGAGGTTATTGACTCGGTGGATGTCGATGCGGATGAGTTTTTCAGGCAATATCCCGTATCTTCCGCAGCAGGCCGGTTCTCCGGCCCGGAGGGATTGCCCGAAGGATTCCCCTCCGACGGCCAGACGATGGTGCATGTCACCGAGAGTGGCAGCCGTATGGTGTGGTCGGCTCCAGATCAGGATGGCAACAGCCGTCTCTACTGGTCGTCGGCGTTGCTCGGCGACGAGTGGGAGACCCCCGAACCGCTCGGCGACGACCTTGCCGAGGGTGGAGACGCTGTATTTCCCTACCTGATGCCTGACGGCGTGACCCTCTATTACTCCAACGACGGGGAGAATTCCCTCGGGGGGTATGACATATATCTTACCCGCCGGGGTGAGGATGGCTTCCTGCAGCCGGCGAATGTCGGGATGCCTTTCAACTCCCCCTACAATGACTATCTGCTTGTGATTGACGAATATACCGGCGCGGGATGGTTCGCCACCGACCGCAACCGCCATCCGGGCAAGGTGACTATCTACACATTCATCCCGCAGGATCTGAGGGTGAATGTGGATGTCGACAGTCCCGACCTCACTTCACTGGCGCGTCTCGACAACATCGCGCTCACCCGCAAGGAGGGCAAGGATTACAGCGCGGTCGCCAAGGCGATAGAGGCCGGAAGGTCGCAGGCCGCGCGTAAGACAGCCGGACCCGACTTCCTGCTCGCGATGCCGGGCAACAAGGTCTATACCACCTTCGGGGATTTCCGCAACCGTCGTGCGGCCGAAGCGATGAAGGGGTATCTTGCCCAGAAGAAAAAGCTTGACGGGGTGATGGAGCGCCTGGAGCAGCTTCGCGAGGCCTATGGCCGAGGCGACCGTTCGCAGACAGGTCTGATTCTTGAGCTTGAAGGACAGCTCGACAAGGCCCGCGCCGAGCTGAGGACGCTGCGCGACAATGTGATAAAACTCGAACAGAACTAAACTAAAACCATTGGGATTCCGCAGTCAAGGATTCCCGCAATATCTTCTGCCATGACTACATTCCTCGTCTCTCTTGCCATCCTTATCGGAGGCTATCTCATCTACGGAAAAATCGCCGAAAAGGTTTTCGGTATCGATCCGGCGCGTCCCACACCTGCTGTCACCCAGGCCGACGGGGTTGACTTCGTGGCGATGCCTACCTGGAAGGTGTTTCTCATACAGTTTCTCAACATCGCGGGGATGGGGCCGATTTTCGGTGCGATAATGGGGGTGATGTTCGGGCCGGCGGCCTTCCTGTGGATTGTCTTCGGGACGATATTCGCCGGGGCTGTCCATGACTTCATCGCCGCCATGATTTCGCTCCGCTCGGGTGGGCTTTCACTCCCCGAGATTGTCGGGCGCGAGCTTGGCCCGGTGGTCAAGCAGGTGATGAGGGTCGTGACTATCGTGCTGCTTGTGCTTGTCGGGGCGGTGTTTGTGCTGACTCCCTCTGAGGTGGTTGCCGGACTGACACCAGACTGGTTCACAATGCGCCTCTGCGCCGGACTGATATTCCTGTATTACATCCTCGCCACGATGCTCCCCATCGACAAGCTGATCGGGAAGATTTACCCCCTCTTCGGAGCCGCGCTGCTCTTTATGGGGGTGGGACTGCTCTGTTACCTGCTTTTCAGTGGTGTGGAGATACCTGACGGGATGTCGGAAGGGCTGTTCAACCGTCGTGCGGATGCCGCCGACGGGCTGCGTCCCCTTTTCCCGATGCTATGCATCTCGATAGCCTGCGGCGCGATTTCCGGCTTCCACGCCACCCAGTCGCCGATGATGGCCAAATGCCTTCGAAACGAGCGTCTGGCGCGTCCTGTCTTCTATGGGGCGATGGTGACCGAGGGGATAATCGCCCTGATCTGGGCGGCCGCGGCCATCGCTTTCACCGGCGGTTATGAGGGGCTGGCTGAATATATGGCCACGCCCGGCAACTCGCAAGGTTCGTTTGTCACCGATGTGTCTTTCGCGTGGCTCGGCACGGCGGGCGGGATTCTCGCTATCCTCGGAGTCGTTGCCGCACCGATATCGACCGGCGACACAGCCCTGCGCAGTGCGCGTCTGACCCTCGCCGAGATTTTCAACCTGCCGCAGAAAAAACTTCTGAACAGGTTCCTGATCTGTCTGCCGCTCTTCGTGGTGACATTCATATTGCTTTTTGTCGATTTCGAGGTGCTGTGGCGTTACTTCGCCTGGACCAACCAGACCCTGGCGGTGTTCACCCTCTGGGCCTCGACGGTATATCTCGCCCGACATGGCAAGTTCTATTGGCTTACCCTCGTCCCGGCGCTGTTCATGCAGGTGGTGACCGTCTCATATATCCTGCTGGCTCCTCGACCTGAGGGATTCGGGCTTGACCATACATTGTCGTTCGTCGTGGCCGGCCTGAGCTGTGTGGTCGCCCTCGGCTGCTTCGGTTATTACCTGCGAGGTCTGCGGCCCGAGATTGAATTGATAAAAGACTGAGATTTCAGATGGATTTCCTAAAAGAACTCGAAGGCTCAAAAGCATACACATTCCATTCACACACAGAATTCTGCGACGGACGCGCCACGATGGAGGCGTTCGCCCGCGAGGTGGTATCGCGTGGTTTCACCCATTATGGCTTCTCGCCTCATTGCCCGTTGCCGATAGTCTCGCCGTGCAATATGCGGTGGGCCGATGTCGGACGCTATCTCGCCGAGATTGAGAGAATCAGGGGGGAATATGGCGATCGTTGCCGGTTTTATGCCTCGATGGAGGTGGATTACCTCGGCGAGGAGTTCGGGCCGTCAGCCCCGGAGATTCAGAAACTGCCGCTCGACTATGTGATAGGCTCGGTTCATTTCGTCCCCAACCAAAAAGGCCGTCTGGTGGATGTCGATGGTCGTTTCGAATCGTTCAGGCGCAAGATGCGCGACTATTTCGACGATGACATCCGTTATGTCTGCGAGACATTTTACGCCCAGTCGGTGGCGATGGTCGGGGCGGGAGGCTTCGACATCATCGGCCATTTCGACAAAATCGGTCAGAACGCCTCATATTTCCAGCCGGGAATAGAGGATGAGGCTTGGTATCAGGAGCTTGTTGAAAACCTGATTGATAAAATCATAGCACGCAATGCCGCCAATCCCGGCAGGCCGCTGACGGTGGAAATCAACACCAAGGCATATGCCGACCACGGAGGACGACTCTTCCCCCATCCCCGCCATTGGGGGAGGTTGCAGGAGGCCGGCATACCGCTGATTGTCAACTCCGACGCCCATGTCCCGGCTCTGATTGACGCGTCGCGGGGCGTGGCTTTTGAGATGCTGGAACAGCTCGTTGAAATCTGAACAGCCTCTTCCCGATTACCAGTACTTGGCCGGAGACACCGAGAGGATTTCAACCGGCGGATCGGAAATCTCGGAGTGAGACCTCCATACCGGACGGAGATAGAAGAGGTCGCGCTCTGACTCTGTGGCTTTAGAGGTGGTGAACGGTATCACCTCGAAGAAGCGTGTCTCCTCCTTGCCGGATTCTGTCCGGACGAGGGTGTTGATTTTCAGGTAGGGGTATTCATCCTCATATATCACCTCGCGCCGTCCCGCATCAGCCGGGTCGGTGTATTCCGGCTCCCTGTCTGAGACAAAATCCTCCCCTATGAGGGTGATTCCCTCCACCGCGACATCCCCCGGAATATTCCTGAGCGCCGTCGGCACCAACCTCAACGCCAACTGCCTCCGGTTTGACGGGTGAGTCTTAAGAAAGTGGAGCTACACATATTCGATGAAATAGCTGTTATGAGCCCATTGCCAAGGATAGTGGTTGGAATGAGGAATTTTCACCGCATCAAAAAACACGACTCCATCCTGGCTGAGCCCTAACATCTCTTCCACCTTGCGTTGTTCCTTGCCGACCTGGATTTGGACAGGAACATTGCAGGCACCGTTGATAACAAGAAAGGAGAAAGTCGTGAAGGTGGTTATAGCCCATATGGCAGTGAGGTGCGATGTCTTGGTGTTACGGGACAGGTAGACAGTGGCCAGGGAGACGATACCCACCACTGAAAAAACAATTCCCGGAATGGCAGCCCTCGGCATGTTGAAAAAGAGTCCCATTGCGAGATTGGTGGCTGTAACGGTTGTGCAGACCAATTGAACCGACGAAAAAGGGGTCAATCTTACCCCGTTGACAAGCCAGTCTCGGAATGAGAAATGTGTTATCCGTGGCTTGATTTCATTTCGGGACGCTATCAATATGAAGAGAACCATCGCCAGATATATGAAAGGCAACACGAGGTGAGGCCATAGCCATACGCCTTTGGTCAGGGTGTATGGCTGAAACCAGTTTGTAGGGTTGAGGTTGATTCCCATTCCTGAGGCTCTGTGCGAGGTGGCGGGAGCCAGAATGACGAAGGCGATTCCGATGCAAAAGAAAACTATTATCGGGAGCATCGATTTGCGTGCCTTATTGGACGCGCACAACCATAGAATGGCGATGCCACCGAAAACACACAGAGCGTTACCTTCGTGCCACATCCCTCCCAAAAGCATGCATATGCACCCGGCGAGGATATAGCTTTTAGGTAGACTGGGGTTAAAAAAGAGCCGTAACAATATCAGGGTGCCCGTCAATAAAAAAACCATCGCTGTCAGATAAGGGATGTAGAACGAGGCAAGAAACAGGTTGTCATGCCAAGGTAGCCCGATTAAGACAAGTAATGCAGTCAATGATATGGCTATGGCCTGGGATGTCGATGTCGGTCGTGTGGAAAAGGGGTGTGTGGAGGGATTGTGGGAGAACAATGACAACTTGGTCATCAGCAGACATATGAATGCGACGCATATACCTTCGATTATTCCGATTCCCCAGCGTGGAATAATGCCTACCACGATGTCGTAAAGAGGGGTGGCGAGACGACCGTTTGAATGGAGGTAGGGGGCTGAAAAAATCCATCCCAGGTCAGGCAGCGGATTTGTCACACCAATCCTTTCCAATAAGTCGGGATTGAAATACCAATATTTCAGATCATCGGCAAATGGATAGGTGAGGGCACCCATTATCGCCACCACTATGCAGACAGCGATTACAAGCAGGCAGGAAATGCGTTTCTTTATAGTGCCAGACATTTGAACAAGTGTTTGGAAAATAAATATCGGTGTGTCAACAAAGATGAATGTTGACACACCGGCATTGTTCATTTCGGAGTCGTCACTTGACAAGCTCCATTCCTTTGCGGATGGCGGCTTCGTTGACGGGGATGAGGTGGTGGTGGCGTTCGGGGAGGGCCTTCTTCAGGCCGCGCACGACGGCTTCCACCGGGACATCGGGACGCATCTTGAGCAGAGCGCCGAGGAGTATCATGTTGTAGCTCTTGGCCTGCCCCATCTCGATGGTGGCCTCCATGGCGTCGACCGGGACAATGGTGATGTCGGTGCGGGTCGGCGCGTGATGGATGCCGTAGGGGTCGTAAATCAGCACCCCGCCGGGCTTCACCTTGCTCTCGAACTTGTCGAGACTCTGCTGGTTGAGAATCACGGCAGTGTCATATGTGTCGAGTATGGGGGAGGATATCATCTCGTCGCTGATGATCACGGTGACATTGGCCGTGCCGCCACGCTGCTCGGGGCCGTAGGAGGGCATCCATGTAACCTCCAGGTCATTCTCCAGGGCGGCGTATGCGAGAATCTTTCCCATCGACAGAACGCCTTGTCCGCCGAATCCGGCAATGATAATTTCGTCTTTCATCGGAAATTCAGTTAGAGGTTCATGATTTCTTTACTTCCACGGTCTTCTCTTCGAGACCGGCTGAAGTGTCCTTGATGTCGCCCAGGGGATAGTTGGCAAACATGTTCTCCTCCATCCACTTGTTGGACTTCTCGGGGGTGAGCTTCCAGCCCGAGGAGCAGGTGGCGACAACCTCGACGAATGAAGTGCCCTTCTTCTCGATGGCGTTGCGGAAAGCCTTCTTGAGGGCGTTCTTGGCCTTGCGGACAGCCTGGACGGTGTGGACGGCCTGACGGGTCACATAGCATGTGCCGTCGAGAAGGGCCACCACGTTGGAAACCTTCAGGGGGAAACCGTTGAGGTCGGAACGGCGGCCATAAGGAGATGTCGCTGTCTTCGCGCCGAGGATGGTGCAGGGTGACATCTGTCCGCCGGTCATGCCGTAGATACCGTTGTTGATCATTATTATGACGATGTTCTCGCCACGGGTGCAGGCATGGATGGTCTCGGCCGAACCGATGGCCGCAAGGTCGCCGTCACCCTGATAGGTGAACACCACCTTGTCGGGGTTGAGGCGGCTGGCGGCGGTGGCCAGGGCGGGCGCACGTCCGTGGGCGGCCTCAATCCAGTCGCAGTCGATATAATTGTAGGCGAACACCGAGCATCCCACCGGGGCGATGCCGATAGCCTTCTCTTCGAGACCCATCTCCTCTATCACCTCGGCCACGAGCTTGTGGACCACTCCGTGGGAGCAACCGGGGCAATAGTGCATATAATTGTCGTCAATCAGCCTGGGTCGGCTGTAGACTTTGTTTTCGGGGCGTATGATTTCCTCGCGTGTCATGATTAGTCCTCCTTGGCGTTAGCGGGTTTGTCAATGAAGTCGTGGCGCAGGGCGTCGAGAATCTCGTTGGGGTTGGGGACGATGCCGCCCATTCGGCCGAAGTGGCGCACGGGGACGGAGTCGCTGACGGCGAGTCTCACATCCTCGATCATCTGCCCGGCGTTTATCTCCACGCAGAGTATCCCCTTGACATTCTTCGCGGCCTCGCGGATGGCGTCGTAGGGGAAGGGCCAGAGGGTGATGGGACGTATCAGACCCACCTTGACACCCTCCTTGCGGGCATCCTCGATAGCCTTCATGCAGATGCGGGCAATCGAGCCGAAAGCCACCACGAGGTATTCGGCATCCTCGGTGTAGCGGGCCTCGTAGCGGACCTCATTCTTTTCGATTTCGCGGTAAGTGCGCTGGAAACGCTCATTGTTCTTCTCCATCACTGCGGAGTCAAGTTCGAGCGAAGTGACCACATTGCGCTTTGTGCGGCCATGGTCTTTTCCGGTGACAGCCCATGGACACTGGCGGCGGATTTCCTCCTCGGTGCGGCGCGGACGCTGCTCGGGGAGCACCACCTTCTCCATCATCTGGCCGACAACTCCGTCAGCCAGAATCATCGAGGGGGTACGGTATTTGAATGCCAGGTCGAAGCCCAGGGCCACGAAGTCGGCCATCTCCTGGACGGTCGAGGGGGCGAGCACGATGAGATGGTAGTCGCCGTGACCGCCACCCTTGGTTGCCTGGAAGTAGTCGCTCTGCGAGGGGTGGATGGTGCCGAGGCCGGGACCGCCGCGCATCACATTGACGATAAGCGCGGGCAGCTCGGAAGCGGCGAGATAGCTGATGCCTTCCTGCATCAGGCTGACACCGGGAGATGACGAGGAGGTCATCACGGCCTTGCCTGTGGCGGCGCCGCCGTATACCATGTTGATTGAGGCTACCTCGCTTTCAGCCTGGAGCACCACCATGCCGGTGGTCTCCCAAGGCATCTGTGCCTCAAGGGTTTCGAGCACCTCGCTCTGGGGGGTGATAGGGTAGCCGAAGTAGCCGTCGCAACCGTAGCGGATCGCTGCCATTGCGATAGCCTCGTTACCCTTCATGAGTTTTACGTTGTCTTTCATCTGGGGAAATGGCTGAAAAATTAAACTACTTGACTACCACACGGTAAACCTCAATGCAGGCATCAGGGCAGACCATCGCGCAGGCCGCGCATCCGATACATGCTTCCTCGTTGGCGGGGTAGGCAAAATGATAACCTCGATCGTTGACCTCCTTGGGTTGCAGGGAAAGGACATCGCACGGGCAGGCGACCACACACAGGTCGCACCCCTTGCAGCGTTCTTTCTCGATCGTCACTGCTCCGTGAATTTTAGGCATAACTTGCAGGGGACTTAAGCGTAAGCGTTCGGGAAAAGATTGGTTACACATGGCTCCTCCGCCGTAAGCCCGCGAAGGAGTCAATCGCAAAGGTATGCTTTTTTTTTGAATCCGCAACAACTTTCTCAAAAAGAAAGCCCCTCGATTTTGATGTTTTTAAACACTTTTTCCTGAAAGTCGTTGAGATTGGCAAGCATGGCGGCTCCCCAGGCAATAGTTTCCGACAGCGGCGACAGGTCGTCGGCGCCCCCTTTGTCTTGCACGGGAAGGGTCACAGCCAGCCCTGCGCCGCCG
>URLF01000078.1 GCA_900548705.1 uncultured Porphyromonadaceae bacterium
GGCACATTCAGAACGATGTTTCGGGAAAATTTAGTCTGGAGTTTGACGCTTCGGGGAAGCACTTCGGAATAAGCGGGAATAAGCAGGACATCATCAAAAGTGAGACCGTCCATAGCTACCCTGTCTGCAATAAATGACGACATATATTAAAACCTTAAAACGTTTTTTCGTTCGTATAATATTGCCTGCAAAGGTACGCATTTTTTCTCAAAACCCATATCTCCTCGAAGCGAAAACGTCACAAAATCCTGAAAAAAATCCGCAGCCCGGAGTTTTTTCCATCACGGGCCGGGAGTTGGTGGATAAAACTGTTTCAGTTCCCGCCGATAATTCGTAACTTTGCGGCATGTTTAAGATAAAGCGTCTATACCTGTATATGCTGCAGAGCTATGTGCCTCTGCTGCTGATGACGTTTTTCATCTGCCTGTTCATAGTGCTGATGCAGTTTCTGTGGCGCTACATCGACGACCTTGTAGGCAAAGGGCTGACAATCGATGTCATAGGGGAGCTGTTTTTCTACGCGGCTCTGACAATGGTCCCGATGGCCCTACCGCTGGCGATACTGCTCGCGTCGCTGATGATATTCGGCAACCTCGGTGAAAAATTCGAGCTTACGGCGATGAAAGCCTCCGGCATCTCGCTGCTGAAAGTCATGAGCCCGCTGATTGTGCTTATCTCCTTCGTGGCGGTGGGCGCGTTCTTCTTCCAGAACAACGTGCTGCCAATCGCGCAGACCAAGATGTGGACTCTCCTCTACTCCATGCGCCAGAAATCCCCCGAACTTGAAATCCCCGAAGGGGTGTTCTATTCCCAGATTCCCGGTTACAACTTCTATGTCGAGAGCAAAGACCGCGAGAGCGGCACGCTCTACAATATGATGATATACGATGTGTCGCGCGGATTTGACAATGCCCGTGTGATACTCGCCGATTCAGGCCATCTGAAATCGGCTGACGACAAAATCCACCTGTTCCTACAGCTTTACAACGGCGAACAGTTCGAGAACCTGCGCGAGAGCCAGGGTAATGTCAACCAGGGCAACCAGCCCTACCGCCGCGAGCATTTCGACCTGAAGGAGATTCTGCTGGCATTCGACGCCAACTTCAACCGTATGGATGAGTCGGGGATGCGAAACCAGTATGTCGGCAAAAACATGCGCGAGCTGCAGGCCACCATCGACTCGGTAGGCCAGAGGGTAGACTCCATAGGCAACATCTATGCCCGCGAAATCAGCGAAGTTCCCTATGTCAGGGTTTCCGGTCAGATTGAGGAGAAACGCGGTGACACTATAGTCAGGATTCCACGTCCGGCAGTGGCGATGACCACCCCTATAGACATTGACTCCCTGTTCTACAAGGAGAATCCGACCAAATCCCGCTCTTACCTGACAATGGCCCTCAACCGCGCCAACTCGATTCGCCAGGAATATGAGTTCAAGAGCTATGTGATGGATGAAGACCGCACCACCATCCGCCGCCACGGAATCGAGATGCACAAGAAATTCACCCTCTCGTTCGCCTGCCTGGTGTTCTTCTTCATCGGCGCACCTCTCGGGGCGATTATCCGCAAGGGTGGTATCGGAACCCCGCTCGTGATTTCAGTGTTCCTCTTCATCTTCTATTACATCATCGACAACACAGGCTACAAATTCGCCCGTGACGGCGTGCTGCCCGTGTGGGAAGGGATATGGCTCAGCTCATTCGTGCTGCTCCCTCTCGGTGTATTCCTGACATACAAGGCGATGAGAGACTCAGCGGTGCTGAACATCGATGCCTACAAGAACTTCTTCCGCCGCCTGCGCGGCACCCAGAAACGTGAGCTTGAGGTGAAGGAATACGCGATGGAGGATGTCACCCCCGCCGAGGCCCTCGAAAGGCTCGAACCGCTGCTCCAGTCCTGCCACAGTCTCGCCGAAAGCTACTCACATCTCCCCTTCTGGAAGCGATGGTCATATATCGTGTTGCGCCACAAAGGCTTCGACGCCCTCCAGGCCAAGATGAACGAGACCATCGATTTCATTTCAAACTCGAAGAACCCGAAAGCCATCAGGCTCATCAATTGTTACCCATACAAGGTCAGCCCCCGCAATCTCTCCCAGGTGACCAATACCACACGCGAGCTGGTTGACCTCTGTCACCAAATCCAACAACAACCACGATGAACGCTGACAAAATCAAACTTGACTCTATCGAAGACGCCCTCCACGATTTCAGGGAAGGCAAGATGATAATAGTGGTCGATGACGAAGACCGCGAGAATGAGGGTGACATCATCGTCGCCGCAGAGAAAATCACACCCGAGCAGGTCAATTTCATGCTCAAGAATGCCCGTGGTGTGCTTTGCGCTCCTCTGACCATCTCGCGATGCAAAGAGCTGGGTCTCGCACCGCAGACCAATGACAACACCTCTGTCCTCGGCACACCCTTCACCATCACCGTCGACAAACTCGAAGGATGCTCCACCGGAGTTTCCATCCATGACCGCTGCGCCACCATCCACGCCCTGGCCGATCCCGCGTCGAAGCCTGAGACATTCGGCCGCCCGGGTCATATCAATCCTCTCTATGCCCAGGATGCTGGTGTGCTGCGCCGAAGCGGCCATACCGAGGCTGCTGTCGACCTCGCTCGTCTTGCCGGACTGCAACCCGCCGCGGCCCTTATGGAGATAATGAGCGACGACGGTTCCATGGCGCGTTTACCTGAATTGCGCCGACGCGCCGACGAATGGGGAATGAAGCTTATCTCCATCCGTGACCTCATCGCCTATCGCCTGCGCCTCGAATCTTTGGTTGAGAAAGGGGAAGAGGTACATCTCCCCACAGCCTACGGTGATTTCCGTCTGATACCGTTCCGCCAGAAAAGTAATGGCCTGGAGCATATCGCGATAATCAAAGGGGATGTCAGAACCGACGACCCGGTGCTTGTGCGCGTCCACTCATCCTGCGCAACCGGCGACATCTTCGGTTCCCTGCGCTGTGACTGCGGCGAACAGCTTCACCAGGCTCTCCGGATGATTGACAAGGAAGGTCGCGGAGCCGTGATTTACCTCCTCCAGGAGGGTCGAGGAATCGGCCTGATGGATAAAATCAAAGCCTACAAGCTCCAGGAACAGGGAATGGACACTGTGGATGCCAACCTCCACCTGGGCCATAAGGCTGACGAGCGCGATTACGGCGTGGGAGCGCAGATTCTCCACGAACTTGGCATCAAGAAGATGCGTCTCATCACCAACAATCCGGTAAAACGTGTCGGACTGGAAGGCTACGGTCTGGAGGTGGTGGAGAACATCCCCATCGAAATCGCCCCCAACGAATATGACCGTTTCTATCTCTCGACCAAGAAGCACCGTATGGACCATACCCTCCACAACGTCGATTGATTCCTGAGGGCTTCCCAATGCTTTACAATATGAAAGAGGGGACATCGCTGAGCGATGTCCCCTCTTTCATATTGCGCTTATCTAAGCTAAGTCAGAAATAATTGTCAGTGGAGGGGTCGAAGGTCCGCAGCACCTTGGCCGGATTGCCTGCCACGATGGTATTGGGAGCGACATCGCGGGTGACCACCGAAGCGGCTCCCACAACAGCATTCTCCCCAATCGTCACACCGGGAAGGATTGTCGCGCCCGCACCAATCCACGCACCTTTGCACAACTTCACCGGAGCGAGGGTTATCACCTCGCGGTCGCGAAGATCATGGTTGTTTGACAGAATCTGGACATTGGCGGCCAACTGGACATTGTCCTCGATGGTTATGCCCCCTGAACCCATCAGGAGAATGCCATCCATTATAAAGACATTCTTACCGATTGATATGCGGCTTGCGCCCACCACTGTCAGCGGAGGCATCATGTAGCTTCCCTCCCCTATGTTGCCATAGAAAAGTTCCTTGACGAGATTGTTGTATTCATCGCCGAGAGGCATAGTCTGTTTGAGTCTGAAACATAGCTGGCGGTTGCGCAGGGTCTCGTTGGCATGGTCGATGTCTGTACGCAGGTCTATGCGTCCCGCCTCATTTGATTTTGACATTATGGATGAATTTTGTTGTTAAACACAAGAGTTTCAAGAAGCATCGGAATCTGTGGCACATAGCCACTCTCCTCAAACCTCTCGAAACTCTTATGGAATATCTACATAAATATACGGTAGATTCGTGAAAGCGTGGTCAGACCCGGTTTCAACCCTCGATGAGGTTGTGGCCGGTCATCTCTTTGGGCTGGGGAATGCCCATGATATGCAGGATTGTCGGGGCGACGTCGGCCAGGATACCGTTCTCCACCTTAGCGTTCTTGTCGTCGGTCACATAGACACAGGGGACAGGATTCAGAGAGTGGGCGGTGTTGGGGGTACCGTCAGGGTTCTCGGCATTGTCGGCATTACCGTGGTCGGCGATGATGATTACCTCATAGCCATTTTTCTTGGCGGCCTCGACAACCTCCTCTACACATTTGTCGACAGCCTCGACAGCCTTCTGGATGGCGGGATACACACCGGTATGGCCTACCATGTCGCCGTTGGCGAAGTTGACAACGATGAAGTCATACTTCTCGGTGTTGATGGCGTCGCGGAGCTTGTCGGCCACTTCGGGAGCTGACATCTCAGGCTTAAGGTCATATGTGGCGACCTTGGGGGAGGGAACGAGAATACGGTCCTCACCCTCGAACGGGGTTTCACGGCCACCGTTGAAGAAGAAGGTCACATGGGCATACTTCTCAGTCTCGGCTATATGAAGCTGCTTCTTGCCGATCGAAGCGAGGTATTCGCCTATCGTGTTGTCCACATTCTCCTTGGGGAACAGGATATGCACACCCTTGAACGAAGCGTCATAGGGGGTCATACAATAATACTGGAGACCGGGGATGGTCTTCATGCCCTGCTCCGGCATGTCATGCTGGGTGAGGGCGATGGTGATTTCCTTGGCGCGGTCGTTGCGGTAGTTGAAGAAAATCACGGCGTCACCTTCCTTGATTGTGCCGTCTACGGTGGAGTTGTTGATAGGCTTGATGAACTCGTCGGTCACACCCTCGTCATAGCTTTCCTGCATAGCCTTCACCATATCAGTGGCCTGCTTTCCGGTGCCGTCGATGAGGAGGTCATAAGCAACTTTCACACGGTCCCAGCGGTTGTCACGGTCCATGGCGTAGTAGCGGCCGATAATAGAGGCGATGACCGCACCGGTCTTCTCGCAATGCTCTGTAAGCTGCTCGATGAAGCCCTTGCCGGAACGGGGGTCGGTGTCACGGCCATCCATGAAGCAGTGGATGTAGACCTTTTCGAGACCATACTCCTTGGCGATATCACACAGCGCAAGGATATGCTCGAAAGATGAATGCACACCGCCGGTAGAGGTGAGGCCCATGAAGTGCATGGCCTTGCCTGACTCCTTCGCGTAGGAGAACGCGCTCTTGATTTCAGGATTCTCAAGAATCGAACCGCTCTGGATGGCCTTGTTGATTTTCACCAGGTCCTGGTAGAGGACACGGCCTGCGCCGATATTGAGGTGGCCAACCTCGGAGTTGCCCATCTGACCGTCAGGCAGGCCGACATTCTCGCCGGAAGCCTGGAGTTCGGAATGGGGATAGGTCTTGACCAGATAATCCCAGTAAGGTGTGGGGGTGGAATAGATGGCATCGCTATGGGTATGGTTGCCGATACCCCAGCCATCGAGAATCATCAGTAATGCTTTGTGTGCCATTATTTCGATTTTAAATAACTGGTCGAAATTATTTTAATGTTTATTCGAGTAAAATTTTTAGAAAATTTTTCTCGATGAAGAGGGAGTGTAGCGAGCTACACGACTGATGAAGAGAGAAAAAGATTCAAAAATTTTGCCGAAGAAACATTGAAATAAAACGACCGGTTAATGTAAAATAATTTTGAACAGTTATTTAAATATTTCTGATTCGAAATTTGCGCCGGAAAGAGGTTCCCGGCGCAAATCATGAAATTAAGTCATTTTACTTGGAGAGGGGGCAAGCCGCGCATTTCTCCTGAATCTTCTTGAAGAAGTCATGACCCTTGTTGTCAACAAGGATGAAAGCGGGAAAGTTCTCCACCTCGATTTTCCAGATGGCCTCCATACCGAGTTCGGGGTATTCCAGAAGTTCCACCTTCTTGATGGAGTTCTTGGCCAGCACTGCGGCGGGGCCGCCGATTGAGCCGAGATAGAAACCGCCGTTGTTCTTGCATGCGTCGGTCACCTGCTGCGAACGGTTGCCCTTGGCAATCATAATCATCGAGCCGCCCGCTTTCTGGAACTGGTCTACATATGAGTCCATACGTCCGGCGGTGGTGGGGCCGAACGAACCGGAAGCCATGCCCTTGGGGGTCTTGGCGGGACCGGCATAGTAGATGGGGTGATCCTTGAGATACTGGGGCATCGGCTCGCCGGCATCAAGGCGTTCTTTGATTTTGGCGTGGGCGATGTCACGGCCAACGATGATGGTTCCGTTGAGATTGAGACGGGTGGCGACAGGGAACTTGTCAAGTTCGGCAAGCACCTCAGACATCGGCCGGTTGAGGTCGATGTTCACAGCGTTGCTCTCTTCGGGATTGCGCATCTCCTCGGGAATGAGTTCGCCAGGATTACTGTCGAGTTTTTCAATCCAGAGACCCTCACGGTTGATTTTAGCCTTGACGTTGCGGTCGGCCGAGCAGCTGACACCCATACCGATGGGGCAGGATGCGCCGTGGCGGGGAAGACGGATGACGCGGATGTCGTGGGCGAAATATTTGCCGCCGAACTGTGCGCCAAGTCCGATGTTGCGTGAAGCCTCAAGCAGCTCCTTCTCAAGCTCGACATCGCGGAATGCACGGCCATACTCGTTACCGGTGGTAGGCAGGCTGTCGTAATACTTGATTGATGCTTTCTTGACGGTCTCGAGATTCTTCTCAGCGGATGTGCCGCCGATTACGAACGCTATATGGTAAGGAGGACATGCGGCGGTGCCGAGCGACTTCATCTTCTCGACCAGGAAGGGAACGAGGGTCTTGGGGTTGATGATGGCCTTGGTCTCCTGATAGAGGTAGGTCTTGTTAGCCGAACCACCACCCTTTGCCACGAAGACAAACTTGTATTCGTCACCCTCGGTTGCGTGGATGTCAATCTGGGCGGGGAGGTTGCAACCAGTGTTCACCTCATCATACATATTGAGAGGCGCGTTCTGGGAATAACGGAGGTTACACTGGGTATATGTGTCGTAGACTCCACGGGAAATCTTCTCTTCGTCGTCACAGCCGGTAAAAACGCGCTGTCCCTTCTCACCGTGGCAGATGGCAGTACCTGTGTCCTGGCAGAAAGGAAGTTCACCCTTGGCGGCGATTTCCGCGTTGCGGAGCATGGTCAGTGCCACGAACTTGTCGTTGTCTGAAGCCTCGGGATCATGTAGGATTTTCGCTACCATCTCGTTGTGTTCGCGACGGAGCATAAACGCGTTGTCGTGGGTGGCCTGGCGGCTCAACACGGTCAGCGCCTCGGGATCCACCACGAGGAATTCGTGGCCTCCCCAGTTTTCAACTTTTACATAGTCGGAGGTGAGGTGGTAATACTCGGTGGTGTCGGGGCCGAGAGGGAACATCTCCTGATAATGGAACGGTTTGGTTGCCATAGGCTTGATACGTTTATGTCGAATAAAATGTTGGCTTGTGTCAACCGTCAGCAGTGTCCTGGAGACACGTTTGCGGCATCCTCCGGATATGACACCGGAGAATACCGCAAAGTTACAAAATTTTTACCAAACAGCACTTATCGGAAGACGCCAATTTTCAGGATGGCTTACTCGGCGGGGATCGCCGCAGCCTGCCGCCTGAAAGTAAGGTCTTTATGATTCATCTCACATTTGAGCATATTGTTGTTGACCTTTATGTCCTCGATTTCAGAGAGGTTGAAGAAGACACTCCGCGCGGCGTGGTCGATTTGCTGCGAGGCAAGCATAGCAGCCGCGGGGCGCAGCGAGGTGAGATGGGAGCCGCTGTCTTCGGTGAGGACGTTGTAGCTCAGCTCTACCCCATCGGGATCAACATTCACCGTAAATGACGACGCGTCGAGATTGAGCATAAGGTCATCATCATCCTTGGCCTGGTAAAGGCCGGTGATGGTGGCCGTCCCGGAAGCGGAAATGGTCAGCGGGGTCACAATCGAGTCATTGGCAGGCATAGTGTTCTCGACTGTGATATAGGCGGTAAGGGTCACATTTCCCTCTCCGGCGTCACCGGTGGATGTGAACTCCATCATCCTCACCATAGTGGCGCGCGCCGCGCCTGAATTAGTCAGCTGTTCGGGAGTGCCGGCCCATATTCCCTGCAACTCTTCGGAGAGTTTCTGACGGGAATCACAAGACGCCAGCATGACCACTGCGCCGACAGCCAGAACGGGAAGTATAGATTTTTTCATAGGATTTATATAAAATGTTATATAATCTTAAAACATCCACCCACCCCCCAATTGTTTACTCCCGCCTGCAAAATTTCAGCGGCTCTCCATATCCCTACGGCGGAATCCCTTCCGAACATCCGATACTTTTGCGGCAGATTACTGGTTGTTTGGGGTGAATAGCTGAGATTCATTGAAAAAAAATTAGTAACTTTGCCTCTTGAAGTATTTTTAACCTAAAAAATCAGACAGGCATCCCACCCGGAGATAGCCTACAAGAATAAAACCGTCAGACATGTCACTACAATGTGGAATCGTAGGACTGCCCAATGTGGGTAAGTCGACCCTTTTCAACTGTCTCTCCAACGCGAAGGCCCAGTCGGCCAATTTCCCGTTCTGCACCATCGAGCCCAATGTGGGGGTAATCACGGTGCCGGACGACAGGCTCAACAAGCTTGTCGAGATGTGTAATCCTCGCAGCATCGTGCCCGCCACTGTCGAGATAGTCGACATCGCCGGCCTGGTCAAAGGCGCCAGCCGTGGAGAAGGGCTTGGCAACAAGTTCCTCGCCAACATCCGCGAGACCGACGCGATTCTCCATGTATTGCGCTGCTTCGATGATGACAACATCACCCATGTGGACGGCACGGTTGACCCGGTCCGCGACAAGGAAATCATCGACTACGAGCTGCAGCTCAAAGACCTCGAGACCATCGAGAGCCGCATTGCCAAGACCCAGAAACAGGCCCAGACCGGCGGCGACAAGACCGCGAAATTCCAGTATGAGGTGCTTTGCAAGTTCAAGGAAGCACTTGACCAGGGGAAACCGGCCCGTAGCGTCGTGCTGGAGACTCCCGACGAAAAGAAATTCGCCCGCGAACTGTTCCTGCTGACCGACAAGCCGGTCCTGTATGTCTGCAACGTGGATGACGCTTCAGCCGTCAATGGCAACAAATATGTCGATGCCGTCCGAGAGGCGATCAAGGATGAGGGCGCGGGCCTGATGGTGGTCGCCGCCCAGACAGAAAGTGAAATCGCCGAGCTTGACACATTCGAGGAACGCCAGGAGTTCCTCCAGGAAATCGGCCTCGAGGAATCGGGCGTTTCCCGTCTGATTCGGGCTGCCTACGCGCTGCTGAACCTCAAGACATTCTTCACTGCTGGCGCGGATGAGGTACGCGCGTGGACTTTCGTCGACGGATGGAAAGCCCCGAAATGCGCCGGTGTCATCCATACCGACTTCGAGAAGGGCTTCATCCGCGCCCAGGTCATCAAATATGATGACTTCGTGGCTCTCGGAGGTGAAAGCGCCGTCCGCGACGCAGGCAAGATGGGAGTGGAAGGCAAGGAATATGTTGTCAAGGATGGCGACATCATGCACTTCCTTTTCAACAACTGATACGACACATCAATCTCTAAACAATACAGTATGAAAATGATGAAACTGTCCCTCGCCGCCCTGTTCCTGACAGGAGCCATGGCCGTGGGAGCCGAACATCTCGGCAGCGTAGACAAAGCGCTCATCGATTCGACCTACACCCCGGGCGATGACTTCTACCATTACGTCAACAATGGCTGGATGAAAGCCCATCCCCTCACCGACGAATATGCCCGCTATGGCATGTTCAATGTCCTCAACGACCAGGCCGAGGAGAATGTGAAGGAAATCGTCATGAACCTCGGGGCATCCAATCCCGAAAAGGGCACCAACGCCTTCAAGGTGTGGACCCTCTATTCACAGGGTATGGACTCCGTGCGCCGCAACAATGAAGGAGCAACCCCCATTCTCGCCGATCTGAAGAAAATCGAGAACACACCTGCCGAAGGTATGGAAGACCTATTCCTCTGGATGCACGGCAATTACTCCTCCCCCTTCTTCGGCGCAGGCCCGATGGAGGATCTCGCAAACTCCAATGTCTATGCAATGTATGTATCCGGTGGCGGCCTCGGGCTGGGCGACCGTGACTACTACCTGCTCAACGACAAGGAGAACACCAAAATCCGCGAGGCTTACAAGAAGCTCATCGTCAATCAGATGCGCAATGCCGGCTACTCCAAGAAAGATGCCGACCGCATTATGAAGAATGTGCTGAAAATCGAGACCGCACTGGCCGACTCCACCTGGACCCGCGAGGAGAGCCGCAACATCCCCGCGATGTACAATCCCCGCACCATCGACCAGCTCAAGGAGATGTACCCCCATATCAACTGGGACCGTTTCTTCATCGAGACCATGGGCATCCCCACCCCCGACCAGATTATCGTCACTGAAATCAACACCGTCAAGCAGGCCGACAACCTGATGGCGTCGCTCACCGACCGCGAGAAGAAAGACTACTACCTCTGGAAATATGTAGCCCAGGCCGCTCCCTACCTGAGCGACAAGTTCACCGAGACCTCTTTTGAGTTCAGCAAGGTCATGAGCGGTGTGAAGCAGATGCGTCCCCGCTGGAAACGCGCCCTCGGCACAGCCGACGGCTACATGGGTGAGGCCATCGGTCAGCTCTATGTGGAGAAATATTTCCCCGAATCATCCAAAGAGAAGATGCTCGAACTGGTCGGCAACCTCCGCAAGGCCCTCGGAAAGCATATCATCAACCTCCCCTGGATGAGCGACGAGACCAAGCTCAAGGCCATCGAGAAACTTCTCGGCTTCACCGTGAAAATCGGTTATCCCGACAAGTGGAAGGATTACTCCGAGCTTGAACTTGACCCGGCCCTCTCCTACTACCAGAACGTCCACAACGCCTCGATGTGGCACCAGAAGAAGGAATACGAGAAATGGGGCAAGCCTGTTGACAAGACCGAATGGGGCATGACTCCTCAGACCGTCAACGCTTACTACAATCCGCTGGCCAACGAAATCGTGTTCCCCGCAGCTATCCTCCAGGCTCCTTTCTTCAACCCCGAAGCATCTGACGCAGAGAACTACGGTGGTATCGGTGTGGTAATCGGCCATGAGATGAGCCACGGTTTTGACGACCAGGGTTGCAACTTCGACACCAAGGGTAATATGACCAACTGGTGGACTCCCGAGGACGCACAGGCATTCGCCACCCTCACCAAGGGTCTCGCTGACCAGTTCGACAAAATCGAAATCCTCCCCGGCCTGATGGCCAACGGTTCTTACACCCTCGGCGAGAACATCGGCGACCAGGGTGGTCTTCGCGTCAGCCACACCGCCTTCCTCGACGCACAGAAAGCCAAGGGTGTTGACATCGAGTCTGAAGAAGCCCTCATCGACGGATTTACACCCGAGCAGGCCTTCTACCTCAACTACGCCAACATCTGGGCAACAAACTGCCGCGACGCTGAGAAGCGCAACCTGACCATTGGCGACGTACACTCCCTAGCAGAGAACCGCGTCAACGTCACCCTGCGCAACATCACCCCCTTCCTTAAAGCCTTCGGCATCAAGCCCGGCGACAAGCTCTATCTCTCCCCCGAGGAGCAGGTAATTATCTGGTAATCCTCTCCTGCCGGACATAACAAAATAAAGGAGACTGTCTAACAACCAAAGTTAGGCAGTCTCTATTTTATACTATTACTGTCCGCTAAACTTTATAGAGCAGCATAAAAATTAGGGCTGATTCCATT
>URLF01000079.1 GCA_900548705.1 uncultured Porphyromonadaceae bacterium
AATCGGGAGGGGGCGGTGGCGGGAGCGCGGCACAGCACCGGGGTGTCTGAGCCCGGAGGGCGAGTTCCCGGTGCGCCGCGTGGAGCCACCATGCTCCCTCCCATAGATTTTCACGCGCCTTTGGCCTTTTGGTTCTTTTGGGCCTGCCAAAAGAACGGAAGCAACACTGCCAAAAGAACGGAAGCAATAAGAACGAAAGCAAACCTCAGATACGCTCAAGCACCGTAGATATAAGATCACGTATTGCAGTCTTATAATTCGGAGTCACATCATGACGCATACGGTTGGCAATAATCGAGCATACCGTCATAGCGCGGTGTCCCATAAGCCGTCCGAGACCCTGCAGAGGAGCCGATTCCATCTCATAGTTGGTCACCTTGCGGTCATTGAACCTGAATTCCTCGATGCTCTGGTTAAGCCCCGGATTTGCAAGCGGCAGACGAAGCTCACGCCCCTGCGGGCCGTAGAATCCGACAGCCGAGATCGTGTTGCCGCGCACCATATCATCCTGACCGATCTGATCGACAAGCGACTTGTCGGCATCCACGACATAAGGCTTCGCCCAGAGAGGATTCCAGGCGGTATGATCACAGAACGCTTTTTCGAATTCAAGGTCAGCCACCTCATTGCGCCCGGCGTAATAGTTGAGAACACCGTCGAAACCGATAGCTTTCTCGGCGATTACCGGAGTACCGACAATCAGTTCAGGCTGGAGAGCGCCGGAAGTACCGATGCGCACCATCGTCAGCTGGCGGTGAGTGTCCTTGACCTCGCGGGTGGCGAAATCGATGTTGGCCAGTGCGTCAAGCTCATTGATGACGATATCGATATTGTCAGGGCCGATACCGTGGCTGAGACACATGATAGGTTTACCCTTGTAAGTACCACCGATAGTATGGAACTCGCGTGAGGAAACCTCGAAATCCCGGGTGTCGAAATGCTCGGCGACGATATTGACGCGGGCAGGGTCTCCGACGAGAATGATGCGGTCGGTCAGCTGATCGGGACGCAGGTGGAGGTGAAAGACTGAGCCATCCTGATTGATGATAAGCTCCGATGGAGCGATGATTTTCTTTTCCATGGTCTATGTATGGGTTTGTGGTTGCTTATTTATATCTATATAATTATATATATGTGTGAAGTCTACAAATAATATAAAACGGGAAGCGGCCTGTTTGTTTACCCGGGAATGTCAGGCAAGCCGGTAACGCGAACCGGGTAACGCCATGACCACACCGTCCATCTCCAGCTCCATCAGCATCCCCATGAGTCTTCCGACCGGAATACCGGTATGGGCGCAAAGGGGGTTGATTTGCCCCTCGCCATTCGTGGTCAGGTAATCGACAATCATCTGTTCCTCGGGGGAGAAACTCCTGAACAGCTCCTGTTGAGCCCCCTCCACAGGACGGCCTGACCACCCCATAGTGTCCATTATATCATCAGCACTCCCGCACAACACCGCAATCTGACGACGTATCAGACGGTTGCATCCTCCACTGTAATGGTCACTGGTGCGTCCCGGCAGAGCGAACACCTCGCGGTCATACTCCCGTGCGAGACGGGCCGTGTGGAGCGCTCCCCCATGGTCGGCGGCAGACTCCGCGACAACAAGGCAGTCGACCATCCCCGCCACAATCCTGTTCCTGGCCAGGAAATTGCCCCGGAAAGGACGGGTGTTGCTCGGGTAATCTGTCAACACCATCCCCCCGCCGAGCGCCATGCGGGCGGCATCGTTGCGGTTCTCGGCCGGATACATCATATCAAGCCCGTGGGCAACGATTCCTGCGGTAGGGACTCCGGCGGCCATCGCACGGCGGTGGGCGGTTACATCACAGCCAAGCGCGAGACCGCTGACAATCAGCAACCC
The DNA here is from genome assembly GCA_900548705.1 of uncultured Porphyromonadaceae bacterium. Classification (GTDB taxonomy): domain Bacteria; phylum Bacteroidota; class Bacteroidia; order Bacteroidales; family Muribaculaceae; genus UBA7173. The sequence continues at coordinate 1,868 of URLF01000079.1, forward strand.
CTCAAGCCGCTCCGCCAGATCATCGACCAGTTTGTTGATGAAATTCACTCCGTAATGGGTCGCATTGCGTGTGCCGACAATCCCCACCACATGCCGCGCGTTGAGGTCACAATCCCCCCTCACGTAAAGCAACAACGGGGCATCCTCACATTCCAGCAGCCTGCGGGGAAATTCCTCCCCGGTGAAATAAAGGCATCTGACAGAGTTGGCGGAGACAAACCTCACCTCCTCCCTTGCCCGGACCAGCAGCTCCTCCCTCATTCCATCCTTGAAATGACGGCTTCCAAGCCCGGTGAGGCGTTCAATCTCCCTCAGGTCAAGCCTGAAAAAAGCCTCCTCGGAGCCAAGCGCGTCCAACAGGTGGCGCGCCGCCCCGACAGTCATCCCCTTTATCCGGGAAAACGCAATCCGGTATGTCAGGAGTTCGGCTTCGGTCATACCTTCTGGTCGGGTGGGAGACAATCGGCAAACGCAGCCGCGAGCTGATCCCCGCGCGAAAGACGGCCATTCTCAAGGGCGACGATGCTCACCAGGGCCTTCACCACCTGTTTGCCACGGGCGTTGAAGATGTCCTGATGGAAAACAAACCGCGCCCCTCTGCGCTCCAGCCAGAGACAGCTGGTCATGGTCTCGGCCAGACGCAGCGGGGTCAGATAGGAAATCTCTATCTTGCTGACCACCGGGTCAATCCCCTGACGTTGCATGTCGCGGAAAGAGACCCCGCGTTCCTGACAGAACTCATGGCGGGTATGCTCCAGGTAGTGGAGATAGTTGGCGTTGTTGACTATCCCTTGGGAATCAACTTCGTAGTCCCTGACTTTCAGGGGCATCCGGTAGATGTACGGATCCTTTCGGCTATCTTTGTTGTCGGTTTCCATTACGGGCTGTTATGATGTAACAAGATTCAAAGTTAACCATTTTATTCGGGATTACGCCACAGTTCATCCCGTTTTTTTTGTGCATCTCGCCGCAAACAGCTATCTTTGCATAAAACTACAAGCTTTCTGAGATGAAGAAACTTCTTACCGCACTAACAGTTACATTAAGCCTAATGTCACCAATGACCTCACAGGCACAGCCTGCTCCGGGCGCCGTGTTCGCCGACCAATTCAACACCGTCCACTCGACGGCCCCCTTCTCGAAAATATCCAACGCCGATTATGAGCCCGCCATCGACCGTGGCATCGAGAAGGCCAAAGCCGAGATTGAGGCAATCGCCAACAACCCCGAAGCACCCACATTCGAGAACACCATCGTGGCCCTTGACCGTTCAGGCCAGGACCTCAACCGTGTCCTCAACGTTTTCTTCCCCATCCTCTCGGCCGATGCCGACGACGAACTGATGGAGATTTCAATGCGTGTCACCCCCAAACTCTCCGACTACTCCACCTCCATCATCCTCAACGAGAACCTCTGGAAACGAATCAAGTCGGTCTATGACAACCGCCAGACTCTCAACCTCACTCCCGAGCAGCAGATGCTTCTCGACGAGACTTACAACAACTTCGCCCTCTCCGGAGCCAACCTCCAGGGTGAGGACCGCGAGAAATTCCGTCAGATTTCATCGGAGCTTTCCGAACTGACCACCATCTTCGGCCAGAATGTGTTGAAAGAACTCAACACTTACGAAATCTGGCTTACTGCCGACGACCTCGCCGGGCTCCCCAAGGGTATCGTCGACGAGGCCGCCCAGATGGCTGCCGCCAAGGGGCGTGACGGTGAATTCCTCTTCACCCTCGCCCAGCCCACCTATATGGCATTCATGAAATACTCTGACCGCGCCGACCTGCGCGAGAAGTTCTACCGCCTTTATACCGGACGCAACACCTCAGGTGAATACAACAACCTGCCGGTGCTGACCAAAATCGCGGCCCTGCGTCTCCAACTGGCCAACCTCCTGGGAAGCAAGACCTACGCCGAGCATTCGCTCAAGCGCACCATGGCCCGCACTCCGGAGAATGTCTACAAGCTCCTTGACCAGCTGCGCGACGCATACCGTCCCGCCCTCGACAAGGAGATGGCCGAACTGACCGCTTTCGCCTCCAAGACCGAGGGGAAACCGGTGGAAATCAACGCGTGGGATTACAGCTACTACGCCAACAAGCTCAAGAACGAGCGTTACTCATACGACGAAGAGCAACTGCGCCCCTATTTCGAGCTTGACAACGTAATCGACGGCGTATTCGGCCTTGCCACCAAGCTCTACGGCCTGAAATTCACCCCCAACGACTCCATCGAGGTCTACCATCCCGACGTGAAGGCGTTCGATGTGACAGGCGAGAACGGAGAGTTCATCGGTGTCATCTACACAGACTTCTTCCCCCGCGACACCAAGCGCCCCGGAGCCTGGATGACCGGTTTCTCCGACCAGTGGATTGACGGCGAGGGTGTCGACCATCGCCCCCTGGTGTCAATCGTGATGAACTTCACCAAGCCCACCGCCGACAAGCCTTCGCTGCTCACCCCCTATGAGGTCGAGACCTTCCTCCATGAGTTCGGCCACGCCCTCCACGGCCTGCTGACCCGATGCAACTACTCATCACTCTCGGGCACAAACGTCTACCGCGACTTCGTGGAACTCCCCTCACAGTTCAACGAGAACTACCTGACCGAAAAGGAATTCCTCGACTCCTTCGCCAAGAACTACCAGACCGGTGAGCCGTTGCCCCAGGAGATGGTCGACAAAATCGTGGCCTCCTCACAGTTCGGCGCGGCATACTCCTGCATGCGCCAGCTCTCATTCGGATATGTCGATATGGCATGGCATTCACTCTCCGACACCACCGCCGTCGCCGACCCCGTGGCATTCGAACGTGCCGCTATGGAGCAGGTGCGCATCTTCCCCAACGTTGACGGCTCGGTAACCTCACCCCAGTTCAGCCATATCTTCGCCGGAGGATACGCCGCCGGATATTATTCCTACAAGTGGGCCGAAGTCCTCGACGCCGACGCCTTCGCCCATTTCAAGGAAAACGGCATCTTTGACCGCAAGACAGCCGACTCATTCCGCCACAACATCCTTGAGAAAGGTGGCACAGAGGCTCCCGACGTGATTTACAAACGTTTCCGTGGTCAGGATCCCACAATTGACGCCCTCCTCATCCGCGACGGCATCAAGACTCCCGACGCTCCCGCGTCACTTCTCAAAAAAGACTGAATTCGGCCCAATTAGGCTGATTCCCACCCCACAGGCCGGTGTGTCAAAATTCATTTCTGTTGACACACCGGTCTATCCTTTTTTCAAAATTATGTTATTAAACATATATGATTTTAGGAGTTTTTTAGAAAAATTTTGCCAACTTTGCGCCAAATTTAGTCATCGCCTGTGTTAAGGCGACCTTCTCTAAGATTATATAATATCTACTTACATTATCTCAACCTATTAATCTATTAACCATCCTCAGAAAATGAGAAAGTTAACACAATGGCTCATTATGGCACTTGCTATGTTGATAGCGATGCCGTCGATGGCCGAGACTTTCGTAGGGGGTCGAACAGACTTCCGCGATGAGACTATCTACTTCGCTATGACGACCCGTTTCTATGACGGAGATCCCCAGAACAATGTCTGCACCTGGGACAAGCAGGAGCAGCAAATCAAGACAAATGACCCCGCTTGGCGTGGCGACTTCGCCGGACTGATCGAGAAACTTGATTACATCAAGGCTCTCGGTTTCACCGCTATCTGGATTACCCCCGTCGTGCAGAATGGTTCAGGTATTGACTACCACGGCTATCACGCCATGGACCTCTCGAAAGTCGACCTCCGTTATGAGAGCCGCAAAGAATGGGGTTCGGCCAAGGATGTGAAATTCCAGGACCTCATCGATGCCGCCCATGCCAAAGGCATCAAAATCGTCCTTGACGTGGTGCTTCAGCACACCGGCAACTTCGGTGAGGCAAAACTCAACCCCCTCTTCACTCGCAACCAGAACATCCGCAACCAGGCCAACATCGAGTTCTGCATGATTCCCGATGACAAGCTTGGCGGCGCAAGCTACTGGAAGCTCCCCAACGCAGGAGACCGCACCCAATACAGCGAGCGTTGGAAATATTTCAAGAATCCCCAGTACGAGCCCAACAACTACTACCACCACTACGGCACCGGCTGGAACTGGGACCTTCCCAACCGCTGGTGGGGACAGATCGCCGGAGACTGCGTTGACCTCAACACCGAGAACAACGCCGTTGCCGAATATGTGGTTGAATGCTACGGCAAATTCATCGAAATGGGTGTTGACGCGTTCCGTATCGACACATCCGGCCACATCTCCCCGCTGACCTTCAACAAGCAGTTCATCCCCCAGTTCCAGGCTCTCGGCGAGAAATACAAGAACAAGCGTCTCAACCAGGCTCCTTTCTATATGTTCGGCGAGGTTTGCCAGCGCTTCCAGGGAAGTGTGGTCTATCGCAGCCAGCCCAACCTCTCAAGCTACTTCTACACCTGGAAATCCGACCAGGCTCTCCTCGACGAGTTCAACGGCGACCCCGCATGGTGGAGTCAGCAGAACCTCCCCGAAGGCCATGATACCCCCGTCGGCCCGATGGCTGTCTGCGAGAAGGACACCAAGGACAAGCCCCGCTCAAACAACGCGTGGATGGTGAACGGCGCATGGCACGAACCTGACTATTCCCAGGCTTCTGGCTTCAACGTGATTGACTTCCCCGTGCATTACAGCTACAAGAACGTAGGGGAAATCCAGCAATACTTCCAGCAGGACAACTACTACAATGACGCTTCTTACAATGTCGTTTATGTGGACTCCCATGACTACGGCCCCGGCCCCAACGACGGCATCCGTTTCAACGGCGGCACCGCACAGTGGGCCGAGAACCTCTCCTGGATGTTCACCTTCCGCGGCATCCCCTGCCTCTACTACGGTTCAGAGGTTGAATTCCAGGCCGGCAAGGTAATCGACGACGGCATGGGTACCCCCCTCATCAACACCGGCCGCGCATACTTCGGCCACTACCTCGAAGGTAACGTGACCGCCACCGACTTCGCCCAGTTCACCGCAGATGGCCAGGTTGCCGCAACCCTCAAGGGTGACCTTGCCCACCACATCCAGCAGCTCAACAAAATCCGCGCTGCCGTCCCCGCTCTCCGCAAGGGCCAGTACACCTACGACGGTTGCTCCGCAAACGGCGGATGGGCCTTCAAGCGTGCTTATAAGGATGAGTCATACGCTCTGGTTGCCGTAAACGGCGGCGCCACATTCACCAATGTCCCCGCAGGTACATATACCGACATCGTGACCGGCAAGACCTATCAGGGTGGCGGCACAATCACCGTTGACGCTCCCCAAACCCAGGGCCAGCTCCGCGTGCTCGTCAAAGACTGGACAGGCGGCAAGGTTGTCGAGGATGGCAAGTTCATCTATACAACCTCTCCCGTGGCCCAGGGTGGCAATCCTCAGGTATCAGACCCCGGAACCACCACATACTACACCAAGGAAGACGCTATTGACGAGACCGCAGGCGTTCTCTTCACCCCTGCCGGCGGCACATTCAAGACCGAGACCCTTTCTGTATCCGCTACCCTGACCGAGGGCGCGGTATCCGGATGGTATCAGGTGGCCGGTCAGCAGAAGGTCAACCTCACCAAGGGCAACACCTCCAACTTCACCGTAGGCGCAGGCATGAGCTATGGCGAGTCTGTTTCAGTAAGCTGGGGCGCGACCGCAGCTGACGGAACCGCTTACGACGGCACCGTCACCTACAAGAAAGTTGACCCCAACGCCGTAATCACAATCTATGTCACCGGAAAGAATGGCGCCGACATCTCCGGCACCAACCTTTACGCATGGACCTCTTCGGCACCAGATGTTCTCGGTGAATGGCCCGGAAAGTCACTTACGGAGACCGTCAACGTGGATGGCCGTAACTTCTATTACGCGACCATCGATGATGCCGAATCTGTCAGCATCATCTTCAACCGTAACGGCGCACAGTCCGGCGACATAGAGGGCATCACCGAAGACACCTACTTTGAATATGACGGGCAGTCCAGCGCCACCAAGATTGATGTCCAGGTTGTGAAGTCTCCCGTTGTCAAGTTCTCCCCCAACGGCGGCACATTCGTTGACAATGTAAGCGTTACCGCCACCGCATCCAACGCCACCTCGGCCTGGTACAAGATCGGCAACGGCCAGCAGATCAACATCAACGGCTCCGCCAACTTCTCGCTCGGCGCAGGCATGGCTATCGGTGAAAGCGTGACCGTCTACTGGAGCGCATCCAACGCCACCGAGACCAAGACCGGCAGCGTGACCTTCAAGAAAATCGAAGAGCAGGTTCAGCCCGAAGGCCTCACCGTCTACTACGACAACTCCATCACAAACTGGAGCAGCGTCAAGATTCACTACTGGGGCGGCGAGAGCGCATCCTCATGGCCCGGTGTGGACATGCAGATGATTGCCTCCAACATCTATATGTACACCTGCCCCAAGGGCACGAGCGGCGTGGTGTTCAACAACGGCGGCGGCGACCAGACCAACAACGTGACTCCGGTCGACAACCACATATACAAGGGTACAGGCAACCGCAACTTCCAGGATGGAGGCGTTTACTCCTCATCCATCGCCGACACCTTCCATGACCTCGACGAGGAACCCGTTGAATACTACAACATCCAGGGTATGCGTGTAGACAATCCGACCCCCGGTTTCTACATCATGCGCAGGGGCAACAAGGTTCAGAAAATCCATATCTATTGATTCCCTGACCGCCACGGAGAGATGACCTCTCCATGACATACCGATATCCAGGCCCCCGGCGAATCCGCCGGGGGCCTTTTGTATGTCGGGTGGTTGTTGCCTGTCGGACAGTTTTATGTCCTTGGTGGCGACCTGCCCCTTGATTCTGCCATTTCGCCAATCATTGCAGAGCGTTTTTCGACATTTTTATCAATTTTTGCCGATTATTTCAGCAAAAATCACTATCTTTGTCGGCTGAATCGGTTTCCTCTCCAGAACAGTTTCGTAAACTTCCGGGATTTCGCTGCGCCAGATATGCCACAGTCTATCCCCCGACCATATCACAAAGGGGCTGTCCCCCTTGACCATATCACAAGGAAAAGTTATTATACACAAGCTATGAAGTTGCTTCAAGCCAAGTTAGCCAAATACACCGCGCCTCAGGAGGCCAAGGCCGCAGGCGTCTACCCCTATTTCCGCGCCATCGAGAGCGAGCAGGAACCTGAAGTCATCATCAACGGACGCAAAGTGCTGATGTTCGGCTCAAACTGCTATTCAGGTCTCGTCAGCGACCCCCGCATCAAGGAAGCAGCCATTGAAGCCACCCGTAAATATGGCACAGGATGCGCAGGCTCCCCCTTCCTCAACGGCACACTCGACCTCCACAAGAAACTCGAACGCCGAATCGCCGAGTATATCGGCAAGGAGGATGTGATGATTTACTCCACCGGTTTCGAGGTGAACCTCGGTGTGGTTTCCTGCCTGACAGGCCGCGAGGACTACATCATCTATGACGAGCAAGACCACGCCTCCATCATCGAAGGGCGCCGTCTGAGCTTCTCCACCTGCCTCAAATACAAACACAACGATATGGAGTCGCTCGAAAAGCAGCTCCAGCGTTGCGAGCCCGACAAGGTGAAGCTCATCGTCACCGACGGTGTGTTCTCAATGGAAGGTGACGTCGCCAACCTCCCCGAAATCGTCCGTCTGGCCAAGAAATACAACGCCGCCGTGATGGTGGACGAAGCCCACGGTATCGGAGTGTTCGGCAAAGGCGGACGAGGCACATGTGACCATTTCGGCGTGACCAACGATGTTGACCTCATCATGGGCACATTCTCGAAGTCATTCGCCTCGCTCGGAGGTTTCATCGCCACCGACAAGGAAATCACCAACTTCCTGCGTCACCACTCCCGCTCATACATCTTCACCGCCTCCATCACCCCCGCCTCGACAGCGGCCGCGCTGAAGGCCATCGACCTGATGATCGAGGAGCCTGAACGTCAGGAAAACCTCTGGAAAATCACCGAGTTCGCCCTCGACGGTTTCCGCCAGATGGGATGTGAGATCGGCAACACCACCACCCCCATCATCCCCCTGTTCATCCGCGACGACTACAAGACATACACCGTCACCCGCGACCTCTTCGACGAGGGTCTGTTTGTCAACCCGGTGGTCACCCCCGCCGTAGCCCCGCAGGACACCCTCATCCGCTTCTCGCTGATGGCCACCCACACCAAGGAACAGGTGGAATTCGCCCTCGAGAAAATCGAGAAGGTCTTCCGCAAACACGGAATCATCAAGTAAAACGGAGCATCCCCTTCCCCCACGCGCTGTGGCCCGTCACATTTTTTGGGCGGCAGGGATTGATTTCTCCGAAATAATTATTAACTTTGCCCGCAAGGTGGCCATTGACAACAGAGGTCGGCCCCAAGGGCAAAGTATCGCGCAAGTGGCGTAATTGGTAGCCGCGCCAGACTTAGGATCTGGTGACTTCGGTCGTGGGGGTTCGAGTCCCCCCCTGCGCACACAACATCCATACATCACCCATAAGGGACGCAGCTCGCTGCGTCCCTTGTTTTAACCCATGAACAAAATATTAGACAAAGAGAATTTCTCGGAGAAGGTTGTCAAGCTCGTTGTCGAGGCTCCGATGATTGCCCGCGCCCGCAAACCGGGCCACTTCGTCATCGTCATCCCGAATGAGAAAGGTGAACGCATCCCCCTGACCATCGCGGACGCGGATGTCAGGCGCGGCACCATCACACTGGTGGTTCAGGCCATCGGCGACTCCACTGCCGAGATTTGCGCCAAGCAGCCCGGCGAATACCTCCACGATGTTGTCGGCCCCCTTGGACGGGCCACCGACATCCGTGACTACGGCACAGTGGTCTGCTGTGGCGGAGGTGTCGGTGTGGCTCCTCTGCTGCCGATTCTCAAGGCTATGAAGGGTGCCGGCAACAAAGTGATTTCCATACTGGCCGCACGCACCAAAGAGCTTATAATCCTTGAGGATCAGGTCAGGGAATCTTCCGACGAGGTAATCATAATGACCGACGACGGCAGCTACGGCAAAAAAGGACTGGTGACCAATGGCCTTGAAGAGGTGATAGGGCGCGAGAAGGTTGACCTGGTCTGCACCATCGGCCCGGCGGTGATGATGAAGTTCGTCAGCCTCCTGACAGCCAAATATGATGTCCCGACCATCTGCTCTCTCAACACTATCATGGTCGACGGCACAGGGATGTGTGGCGCATGCCGTGTGACCGTGGGTGGCAAAATGAAGTTTGTCTGTGTCGACGGCCCTGAGTTCGACGCCCATCAGGTAGACTTCGACGAGATGCTGATGCGCCTGCGCTCCTACTGATTCTATATTTCTGACACAAATGGATAAGCAAACCACCATATCACCGCGCGACGCCCGCTGGCGCGAGGAGCTGCGCAAGACCCACACCGCCAAGGAGCGCATGGCGATTCCGCGTGTGAAGATGCCTGAGCTCGATCCCGCTTACCGCGTGACCTGCAACGACGAGGTCAACCAGGGTCTCTCCGCCGAGCAGGCGGTCGCAGAGGCCACCCGATGTCTCGACTGCCCCGACCCGCAATGCGTCACGGGGTGCCCTGTCGGCATAAACATCCCCGGATTCATCAAGAACATCGAGCGGGGAGAGTTCATCGAAGCTGCCGCCGTGCTGAAAGAGACCTCCGCCCTGCCCGCTGTCTGTGGCCGCGTATGCCCGCAGGAACGCCAGTGCGAGTCAAAATGCATCTACAACAAGACGCGCCGTC
>URLF01000080.1 GCA_900548705.1 uncultured Porphyromonadaceae bacterium
CCGGGCCGACCCGGCCTGCCTGCTGGTGCCGCGGGGCCACCCCTTCTGGGAGAGGGAGAGCGTGCCGCTGGCCGAGCTGCGGAACCAGCGGGTCCTTCTGCCCAGCCTGCGGCAGGACCTCTTTGCTCCGCTGTGGGAGGCCTGCGCCCGGGCGGGTTTCGCACCTAACGCCGAGATCGGCCCCAGCTTCTATCAGGCCTACTACCTCGTGCAGGAGCAGCTCTGCACCTGCCTGACCCGGTATGAGCCGGGGGCACGGCGGGAGCTGGACCGGGTGCGGGATGTCCTGCTGGAAGATCTGCCGCCCCTCTGCGTCTCCCTTTTGCAGCGGCGCGACCACACCTCGGCCTACCTCGACCTCCTGCGCGGCTACCTCATGGAGGTGCTGGGCAGCGCAGCCAGCCTGCCGCCCCGGCGCGGACGTCCGGCCAAGCCCTTTTACGATCTGCCCGTCCTGTCCAGCGCGGCGTCCAAGCCCGCTGTGGTGCATCCGGCCCCCGGCACAGAATTGCCGTTCGAGGGCGGCCACAACTTCCGCGAGCTGGGCGGCTACGAGGCCGACGAGGGAAAGCACGTCAGGTGGGGGCAGATCTACCGGGGCATCCCGACGTGGAAGCTCACCGGTGAGGCCGACCGGAAGCTGCTGGACTCGCTGGGGCTGCGGCTCATCCTTGACCTGCGCAGCGAGGCGGAGGCCGCCGAAAGCCCTGATTATGTGCCCGACGGTGCACGGCTCGTGCGCATCTGCGGCCTCTGCCTTGAGAACGGCAAGGAGGTGGACTTCTCGCCCGAAGACCGGGAGACCCTGCTGAAGGGGATGCCCGACGAGGGACGCCGGATGGCGGATGCCATGTACGAGCGGATGCTGTTCGGCAACAAGGCCTACAAAGAGCTGTTCCGTGCGCTGGAAGTGGGCGAGACGCCGGTGCTCTTCCACTGTTCGGCGGGAAAAGACCGCACCGGCGTGGCCGCGATGCTCATTCTGCTGGCGCTGGGTGCGTCGGATGAGACCATTACGGAAGATTTCGTGAAGACGAACATCTGGCGCAGGCCGGAGCTGGAAAAAGTCTGGGCCGAGCACGCCGATGAGATCGCCGCCGACCCCTCCCGGAAGGACTTCTACCTCGGCGTTTTTGGTGTCCACCCGGAGTCGGCTCCCTTCGTGCTGGACATCATCCGGCAGCGCTTCGGCAGCGCCGAGGCCTATCTGGAGGCCGAATATGGCCTGACTCCGGCCCGTCTGATGCGTCTGCGCCGGATGTATCTGGAATAAATCAAAAATAATTTCGCCTTTCCGCCTTACTTCTCCTTGACATTGTGCAAAATGTTTCGTAATATAAGAAGTAGTATGGAATCTAAGACGCTGTAGGCGGAGCATTCCGCGACCAGATATTTCAATGGGGCATCATTGGCCCGTTTTTATAAGCACATCTTGTAAATCGAAAAGCTGCACCAGACTCACCGCACAGGAAGATCTTTCTCTGCGTCTGTTCTTGTCTGCCTCTTTTTCGTTGAAAATTTGATTTTTGCTGGCCCGCGTTCGGCCGCACAGCGTCTCCTGCCTGTTAAAGCAAAATTTGACTGTTAAGGAGAGTGAAGAACAATGACCGTAATCGGAGTGATCGCGGCATTGATCGTTGCTGTCGCTGCCGCAGCTGCGGGCTATTTTATTGGTTACAACAACCGTAAGAAGACCGCTGAGGCCCAGATCGGCAGCGCCGAGGCCGAGGCTACCCGGCTGGTGAACGAAGCGATCAAGGCTGCTGACCAGAAGCGCAAGGAAGCAATTTTGGAGGCAAAGGATGAGGCCTTCCGTCTGAAGGCCGAGGTGGATGCCCAGAAGGCAGAGGCCGACAAGGAGATCAAGCAGCGCCGTGCAGAGATCAGCCGTCAGGAGAACCGCATCGACCAGAAGGAAACGGCCCTCGACCGCAAGACCGAGGCGCTGGAAAAGCGCGAGGACGAGCTGAAAAAGAAGCACGAGGAGGCTGACGCCCATCTGGCGGAGGTCGATGCCCTGCGCGCCAAGGAGATGGAGCGTCTGGAGACGCTGGCCGGCCTGAGTCAGGAGGACGCCCGCGAGGTGCTGCTGCACAAGGTGGACGAGGAGCTGACCCACGAGAAGGCCATCCGCGTCGCTGCCTACGAGACCGACCTGAAGGAGAACTGCGACGGCATCGCCCGCAACCTCATCGGTCAGGCCATCAGCCGCTGCGCTGCTGACCACTGCAGCGAAACGACCGTCAGCGTCGTCCCGCTGCCCAGCGACGAGATGAAGGGCCGCATCATCGGCCGCGAGGGCCGCAACATCCGTGCGCTGGAAGCTGCCACCGGAATCGAAATCATCGTAGACGATACCCCTGAGGCCATCGTACTCTCGGGCTTCGACCCTGTGCGCCGCGAAATCGCCCGTCTTGCCCTCCATCAGCTTGTGGCTGACGGCCGTATCCATCCCGCCCGTATCGAGGAGGTTGTCGGCAAGGTGCGCAAGCAGATCGAGGAGGAAATCATCGAGACCGGAAAGCGCACCGCCATCGACCTCGGAATCCATGGCCTGCATCCCGACCTTATCCGCATGATCGGCAAGATGAAATACCGTTCGAGCTACGGCCAGAACCTGTTGCAGCATGCCCGCGAGACTGCCAACCTCTGTGCCATCATGGCCTCCGAGCTTGGCTTGAATCCCAAGAAAGCACGTCGTGCAGGTCTGCTCCACGATATAGGCAAGGTGCCCGATGAGGAGCCCGAACTGCCCCACGCAATCCTCGGTATGAAGCTTGCCGAGAAATACAAGGAGAAGCCCGATATCTGCAACGCCATCGGTGCCCACCACGACGAAATCGAGCAGACCACCCTGCTTGCCCCCATCGTGCAGGTCTGCGACGCAATTTCAGGTGCCCGTCCCGGCGCGCGCCGCGAAATCGTCGAGGCATACATCAAGCGTCTCAACGACCTGGAACAGCTCGCCATGAGCTATCCCGGTGTGTTGAAGACCTACGCCATCCAGGCCGGCCGCGAACTGCGCGTGATTGTCGGTGCCGACAAGATTGACGATGTGCAGACCGAAAACCTCTCCAATGAAATCGCCAAGCGCATCCAGGATGAGATGACATATCCCGGACAGGTAAAGATTACCGTCATCCGCGAGACCCGCGCCGTAAGCTTCGCCAAGTAAGCCACGTCAAGTTTTTCAACTAACTCGTTGACCTTTATGGAAAAAGAGAAGGAGAAAGAAAAGACGGAGGGCGCGAAGGGCTGTTGTGGACGCGGCTGTGAGGACTGTCGCGGCAAGGAGGAATGCGCCAAGGACGGCGCGTGCGCCAAAGAGGGGGGCTGCGGCTCAAAGTGCGGCGGCTGCTCGGGCGGTTGCTCCGGTGGCTGTGACCTGAGAGGGAAGCTCCACAGTTATGACTACTGGGAGGATATCCCCGGCGGTTATGCCGACGACGACATGGTGGAGGTGAATTTCAAGAACACCCGCAAGGGCTATTACCTCAACTCCGGCAAGATTCCCCTCGAAATCGGCGACATTGTGGCCGTCGAGGCTCAGCCGGGCCATGACATAGGCCGTGTGACCCTCACCGGCGCGCTTGTGCGCCTGCAGATGCGGAAGGCCGGGATAAAGCCTGACGCTGAGACCCGCCGCGTCTTCCGCAAGGCGAAGGCTTCCGACCTCGAACGTTACGAGCAGGCCCGCGCCCGGGAGAACGACACGATGATTCGTGCCCGCAAAATCGCCGCCGACCTCAAACTCAACATGAAAATCGGCGATGTCGAGTATCAGGGTGACGGCAACAAGGCCATCTTCTATTATATCGCCGACGAGCGTGTCGACTTCCGTCAGCTTATCAAGGTGCTGGCCGAGACCTTCAAGGTCAGAATCGAGATGAAGCAGATTGGTGCGCGTCAGGAGGCTGGACGCATCGGCGGCATAGGTCCCTGTGGCCGTCCGCTCTGCTGCACCACCTGGCTGACCAATTTCGTCAGCGTCTCGACCGGAGCCGCCCGCTACCAGGACATATCCCTCAATCCCCAGAAGCTTGCCGGACAGTGCGCCAAGCTGAAATGCTGTCTGAACTTCGAGGTGGACGCTTATGTGGAAGCCTCCAAGAAGCTCCCTCCCAAGGATATCAAGCTTGAGACCGCCGACAATCTCTATCATTACTTCAAGGCCGACATCTTCAAGCGTGAGATTACCTACTCCACCGACAAGAATATACCGGCCAACCTCGTGACCATCAGCGCCGCACGCGCTTTCGAGGTCATCGCTCTCAACAAGGCTGGGGAGAAGCCCCTGTCACTCAAGGAGGAGGATGGTCAGGAGAAGAAACAGTCGGAGTATGCCGACATCCTCGGACAGGACTCCCTCACCCGTTTCGACAAGAAAAAGAAGAAACGCAAGCCTTCGAAACCCGCAGGCGGGAAGAAGGAGGAGGGTGGCCGCGAAGGACAACAGCAGCCCAAGGACGGCCAGCCCAAGCCCCAGAAACCGAAGCAGCGTCCGCAGCCCAAGGATGGGCAGAAACGTCAGCCGGGCCAGAAGGATGGCAACCAGCCGAAGGGTGGCGGCAACAACAATCCCAAGCCGCAGCCCAAGGGTGAGCAGAAGCCTCAGCAACCCAAGGGTGACAAGCCCCAGCAGCCCAAGGGTGACGGGAAGCCGAAAAGGAAAGGTGACCGCAAACCGGCTGCTGACAACAAACCCTCCGGTGAGAACCGTCCCGCTTCCGACACCAAACCCGCTTCGGAAAACAAATCGGCTCCTGATAACAAACCTGCCTGAGCCGTTGACCTGAACGACTATGCACAGCATACGCGACATATACCGTAGGATAGCCCCCCGCCTGACTATGGCGGCGGGGCTGTCGGTTATGCTGCTGCCGGTCGTGACTGGATGCGCCGCTCCGGGGAATGACTACGCGGGTTATGTGAACATCCCGGAGGAGGGGTGGAAGTATGGCGACACTCTGAAATTCACTCCGGTGCATCCTGATTCCTTATGCCGGGGCAGACTCGTTGTCGGAGTGCGCCACGAGAACAGTTTCCCTTTCACATCGCTTTGGCTTGAGACCACGGTCGAGGATAACGGGCGAGTGAAGGTTGACACTCTGGAGATTCCCCTGGCCGATAGCTTCGGAAGCTGGACGGGGCGCGGAATCGGCGCGTCGTTCCAGAAGGCCGACACAGTTGCGGGAAGCTTCCTCCACCGTTCCGGCTCACCGGTCGGAATCCGTCACATAATGCGGGCCGACACGTTGCACGGAGTCACCCAGGTAGGCATCTTTTTCGTCCCGGATGCGTTATAATTTCAGGGTTTCATCAAGCCCCTTCCGCTCCGGTCAGCCGGTGTTATCCTCCCTTATGAAAATTTGAAAGAAATGGAAAATCTCATACTCCTTCCTCCTCAGGAGGTCCTCCTGAGAATCGGACGGCTCCGTGGCGCGGCAGTCGCCGCCGGTCGTACAGGTGCGTTGCTTATCGCCGACAATGCGATGCTTTATTACCTCACAGGCCGCGTTTACAGCGGATGGGCTTTCATCCCTGTCGATGAGAATGTCAACCCTGTGTGGTTTGTGCGTCGCCCGGTCGAACTGACCGGAAAGGATGTCGTGGAGGTGCGCAAGCCTGAGGAGATTCCCTCGCGTCTGGAGGCATTGGGAATCTCTTTGCCTGAGGCTGTAGGGTTGGAGATGGACGCGTTGCCTTATTCCACGATTACCCGTCTGCAGGCTGTTTTCCCCGGTGCGGAGAGCTACACGGCGTCCCCCATCGTTGCGGCCGCCCGTTCGGTGAAGACCCCTCTTGAAATCTCGATGATGGAACGGTCCGGAGTCATCCACACCGCTGTCTATCATAAGATTCCGTCGCTCTTCTCTCCGGGAATGACCGACTTTGAGCTGGATGTGGCCATCGAGCATCTTTCCCGTCTGGAGGGGTGTCTCGGCCAGTTCCGTATCGCCGGGAAGTCGATGGAGTTTTTCATGGGGAATGTGCTGACCGGCGAGAACGCCGACGCTCCGTCCCCCTATGACTTCGCCCTCGGCGGAAAGGGTATGGATCCTTCGCTCCCGGTCGGTGCGTCAGGTGAGGAAATCAAGCCCGGCACGACCGTGTCGGTCGATGTCAACGGCGACTACACCGGCTATATGACCGACATGACCCGAGTGTTCTCTTACGGCGACATCCCCTCCGAGGCCAAAGCCGCCCACGAATGTTCGCTGGCCATCCACCGGGAGTTCCGCCGTATGGCCGTCCCCGGCACGAAGGCTTCCGACATCTATGAGATGGCGGCGCGTCTTGCCCGTGAGGCCGGTTTCGAACGCTACTTCATGGGCCACCGCCAGAAGGCCGGATTCTGTGGCCACGGTGTCGGCATAGAAATCAACGAGACACCCGTCATCGCTCCCCGTAGCCGCGACATCCTCCAGGCCGGTAACGCGATTGCCATGGAGCCTAAGTTTGTCATCCCCTATGTCGGGGCTGTCGGCATCGAGAACACATACATCGTCACCCCCGAGGGTGCGCGTTGCATCACCAACGCCCCCGAGGAGATTATCCCCTTGGGATAAGCGCCCCTCTGTCAGTAATGACATCATCATCGGATCACACAACTTGCAATGAATTTATCGGAGAAACTGCATAAAAAGGTATTCAGTCAGGTAGGGCAGGCCGCCGACCGTCTTGGCCGCGAATGTTATGTTGTCGGGGGATATGTCCGCGACCTTTTGCTCGGACGTCCATCCAAGGATATTGATTTCGTCACGGTCGGAAGCGGCATCGAGGTGGCCCGGGAGGTTGCCCGCGAAATCAAGGGGAGCCATCTGAGCGTGTTCAAGAATTTCGGCACCGCCCAGGTCAAGTCACGCTGGGTGGAGCTGGAGTTTGTCGGTGCGCGTAAGGAGTCATACCATCGCGAGTCGCGCAAGCCGATTGTGGAGGATGGCACCCTTGACGATGACCTTGCCAGGCGCGATTTCACCATAAACGCGATGGCGGCATGTGTCAACGCCGACCGTTTCGGTGAGGTGATTGACCGTTATAACGGTCTGGAAGACCTGCAGGCGGGACTTATCCGGACACCTCTCGACCCTGACATCACTTTCTCTGACGACCCACTGAGAATGATGAGGGCGATACGCTTCGCCACACAGCTCGATTTCCGCATCGTGGATGAGACATTCAGCGCGATAAGCCGCAATGCCTCACGCATCAAGATTATCTCCCGCGAGAGGGTGATGGATGAGCTGATGAAGATAATGAAGTCGCCGCGTCCCTCGCTCGGATGGATTCTGCTTATGAAATCCGGCCTTCTCAAATTCATTTTCCCTGAGCTGCAGGCGATGAAGGGGGTGGAGATTGTCGAGGGTATCGGCCATAAGGATAACTTCTACCATACGTTGGCGGTGCTTGACAATGTCGCTGAGAAGTCAGACAATGTGTGGCTCCGCTGGGCGGCCCTGCTCCATGACATCGCCAAGCCGGTCACGAAGCGGTTCGACCCGAAGCTGGGGTGGACTTTCCATGGCCACAACGCCGTCGGGGCGAAGATGGTGCCGCGCATATTCCGTCAGATGAAGTTCCCGATGAACGACAAGATGAAGTATGTCCAGAAGATGGTCGAGCTTCATATGCGTCCCATCGCACTGGTCGAGGAGGAGGTGACCGACTCGGCGGTGCGCCGTCTGCTCTTCGATGCCGGGGATGATGTGGATGACCTGATGCTGCTCTGCGCCGCCGACATCACATCGAAGAACGCCGACAAGGTGGCGCGTTACCGCGAGAACTACGAGCTGGTGAAGCAGAAGATGGTGGAGCTTGAGGAGCGCGACCGGATACGCAACTTCCAGCCCCCGGTAGACGGCATCGAGATAATGCAGACATTCGGCCTGGGACAGTGTCGCGAGGTGGGGATGATAAAGGAGCGGATTAAAAACGCAATCCTCGACGGGGAGATTCCCAACGAGACCTCAGCAGCGCGTGAGCTGATGCTCTCATACGCGGCCTCGGCATTGGGGCTTGTCCCGGTAGATGCCGCGGGGGAATCAGCCGATAAGTGACAACCTCACGCGGGTATTCTTGATTTTATGGGGAGCGAGCCGCTCCAGCAACGACGCGCCGCCGGGTTCGAGCGGCGCGAGTGCTTCACGTGGCACGGCCACGAGCGATGAATGGTCGTCAAGGATGATTTTGCCGATTTGCCGGGCTGTAAGGCCACCTTTATGGATGAGGTAACCGACAATGTCGCCACGCGACAGTTTCTCCTTTTTCCCGGCGTTGATATAGATGGTCGCGATGTCAGACCTGATGGGGTCTGACGAGACCGCACGGGGCTGAAATTCCCGCTGCCAGTCGACATATTCCGGGATGTTCTCCCCATCGGAGATGATTGAAAAGACGGTGCCGTCCGCTCCCATACGCGCGGTGCGGCCATTCCGGTGGGTCCAGCTCTCCATCGTCAGGGGGAGATGGTAATGAATCACATCCTGCACATTGTCGATGTCGAGTCCTCTGGCTCCGAGGTCGGTCGACACCAGTATCGGTGTCGTGCCGTTGTTGAGGAGGTCAATCGCGAGCTTGCGTTCACGCTGTTCCAGACCCCCGTGATACAGTCCGACAGGGAATCCCTTCTTTTTCAGGTCGTCATAGACCCGCTCGGCACTTTCGCGGTGGTTGACGAAAATCAGCACTTTGCCATTGTCGAGGCTTCGCAGGAGGGCTTCGAGAATGGGGAGCTTGTCACGTTCGGGGGAGTCCACTCTGACTGTCTGGAGCCTTCCGCCGGATGGTATGCCCCCGGAGAAGTCGAATGTCTCCGGCTTTCTGAGCCGGAGGAAGTCGGGCATCTCGGCCAAGGGGGTGGCCGAGGTGAGGATTACCAGCTCGGGACGGTTCATGCGCTTTACGATGCGCTTCATCTCGTCGTGGAAACCAAGTTCGAGCGACTTGTCATACTCGTCAAGCACGAGCGCCTTGACATCGGTCAGAGTGACGGTGCCGCGTTTGAGATGGTCGAGCAATCGTCCGGGAGTGGCCACGATGATGTCGGGCACCACCGAGAGGGAGTTGATTTCATCGGCCATCTGGTGTCCGCCGTAGAAAGCCACGGTCTTCAGACCGGCGGCCACGGGGCGGATGACATCGGCGATTTGTATCACCAACTCGCGGGAGGGAGCCATCACTACCGCCTGCACTTTCCCATCTGACGGCCCGAGGAACCGCAGCAGGCGCAGGGTGAAGGCGGCTGTCTTTCCTGAACCGGTAGGGGAGAGCAGCACTATCTCGCGGAGGTCGGTGGAGGCCATCCGTTGCTGCATCTCATTGAGGACGGTTATGTTGTGGCGCTCACGCAGGCGCTCAAGTATAGTCTTGGTTTCCATAAAGTCAGTGTTTGCGGCCTGTGTCAGCGGGAGACCACCATGTACTCCCCGTTCATCCCCGGGCCGACATTGAAACGCCGCAGACCGCGTTTAAGTTCCCTCGCTTTCCCGGAAATAGGTGAACCGTAGTTGTTGTAGACCGAGTAACGGCTACCGCATGAGGGGCAGTAAGCCTCGTTGGTCTCGGTGTCGATTTTGATTCTCACGTCGCGTTTCAGCTCGACAGGGCAGGCCAGGTCGTAGGCGTATGGCGCGCCGCTGATGTCCCCCACGAGCAATATCCCCCCGAAGCCGGTGTAGGTCAGGGCGGTCCAGGGGAAATCGGCGGGGACACGGTAGGAGCCGTCGAGGATGAAATCCTTGTGGTCGAGTGCGCCGGGAGTCCCGTATTTGGCCCATTCGGCCTGGGTGTCGAAGCTCAACCTCACATTGGTGGGGGGCACGCGGTCGAAGTCGACCTGCTCGCATGCCGACAGCAGTCCTATCGCGGTCGCGGCTGATGCCGCGGCCACGATGAAATGTCCGGTTTTGGAAGAGAGATTCATATGTTTCTTTTTCAGATGCTCAGACCGGCGATGAGTTCGCCGAATTTGTCAGCCGCTTTCTGGAGCTGAGGGCCGATGATGGGACGCACGATGGCGGGAATCTCCACGTCGATGCGGGTCTCGACATCGGCGGCTTCCTCCCCGGCGGGGGTGATGTCTACCTCCATGGTCAGAGGTACGGGGGAAGACTCTGTGCCGAACACGATTTTTGAAGGCTCGACACGCTCCTTGATGACGAAAGCAATCTCACCCACCTGCGGAGTGACGATTTTCAGGGAGTTGGCGGTGAACTCCACGTCGCCGATCTGTTTGCGCTGCTCCTCGGGAAGTTCCTCCAGAGAGCTTTGCAGGCGGCTCATGTCGCTGAAACGGTCATACAGGTCGCGGGCGCTGCGGTTGATTCTCGCGGGTTTGCTTTTATATGTTGCCATGTGATTGTTTTAAGGTAAAACAAACGGGAGCGAACGGAGTTCGCCCCCGCAGTTGCCGGTTGCGGTTTATAGGGTCATTCTTTATTCCTCAGGACGGACGGGAGCCCAGTTGGCGGGATCCTCGCGCCATTCCTGGAGGGTCTTGATATCTTTCTTGCCGATGAAGCCGGTCTGGAGGGCCACGTCGAGCATCGCCTCATAGTTGGAGAGGGTCATCAGCTTGATGCCGGCCTCTTTGAAGGCTTTCTCTGCCACGGGGAAGCCGTAGGTGAACATCGCCACCATGCCGACCACCTCCGCGCCGGCCATACGGATGGCCTCGGCGGCCTTCAGCGAGCTTTTGCCGGTGGAGATGAGGTCTTCGATGACAATCACCTTCTGGCCCAGGGTCAGGTTACCCTCGATGAGGTTTTCCAGACCGTGGTCTTTGGGCGACGAGCGGACATAGACATAGGGAAGTCCGAGCATATCGGCGACAAGCGCACCCTGGGCGATAGCTCCGGTGGCAACACCGGCGATTGCGTCGGGCATACCGAATTCCTCCATTATCAGACGGCAGATTTCGGTCTTGATGAATGTGCGGATATTGGGATACGACAAGGTCTTGCGATTGTCGGTGTATATGGGTGAGTTCCAGCCGGAAGCCCAGGTGAAAGGCATGTCGGGTTGGAGTTTGATAGCGCTGATTTTAAGCAGCTTCTCAGCCAGCATGTGCTCAAGCTTGTTCATCGGATAAATGTATGTATGGTTTACAGCCGCAAATTTACAAAAAAAATCTCATACCCATAGAGACTCACCCCCATTTTCCATCTTTTTCCTGCCGTCGACAAAATCCGGAAAGTTCCCCCGGACGATTCCGGAGGAATAATCCCAATAAGACCAGAGCATATCGGTAAAATCATTTTCCATACGATACCGAAAGAAAAAAACCAACAAGGTCAGAGAATCCGATGAAATCAGTTCCACCGGCGATTCCGGAGGAATCATTTGTCTGAATAGCCGTGGGTTGGCGCGAGGAGAGGCCGGTAGGCCGACCCGAAGCGGTAACCCACGGTAACGGTATGAAACGGCGGATTCCGGAGGAATCTTTCTTGATATCCCAATGATTCAGGTATCAAAAAAGATTCCTTCGGAATCCCATCTTTGACGAAACGCAACCGTGGGTTACCGCTTCGGGTCGCCCTCAAGGGGCTCCCCTTCGCG
>URLF01000081.1 GCA_900548705.1 uncultured Porphyromonadaceae bacterium
ACCAACGACCCCCTGATTAACAGTCAGGTGCTCTAACCAACTGAGCTACTGAAGCATTTTCGCTGCCTTGACCGGGAAAGGCCTTGGCGGCGGAGGGTGCCGCTCGGCTTTTGGCTTTCGCGGCGATATATGCTGTAAAATTGTCTTATTGCGCTTCAGGATGGGCTTGAACCAACGACCCCCTGATTAACAGTCAGGTGCTCTAACCAACTGAGCTACTGAAGCTTTTGTCGTTGCGGCGACGCGCTGTGGCGATGCTTGGCAAGACGCTTGATGGCCTCTCTGGGCTTTTGCGTTGCAAAATTACGGTATTTATTTTAATCTCGCAACTTTTTCGTGAATTATTTTTGAGATTTTGATTTCTCTACCAACGGATTTGCCCTCCGGCGGTTGCCGGAGAGGGCTTCAGGGGTTGATGCGGCGGAGGAGGAGACGGTCAACCAGGGCGTGGTTGGTGGAGAAATTCATGTTCTCGTTCTCGGGGAGGTATTTCAGGGTGATGACGTGACGGCCCGGGGTGAGGTGGACTTGCAGGGAGTTGGTGTGGCTCCAGTCGTTCCAGTTGCCGACTCCGCGCTGGGGGAAGACAACGGTGCCGAGGCGGTTGTTGTCGACCAGGACGGTGCGGATGGCGCACTTGTTCTGGGTGTTGACAGGGCCGTTGCCGTTGGCGTAGCGGAAGTCGAGGGAGTAGGTTCCGGCCTCCTTGATGTCCACTCCGATATGGATGGGGAGGGTGGTGTGGTCGATTTCAGCGAAACCTGTGCCGCGATACCCCTTGAGTGGGGCGAGGGGGATGTTGCAAGCCTCGGAGGAGGTGATTTTTGTGGTCTCGACAGGCATCTCCACGGCGATTACCGGGCGGTTGCTGCGGGGCTCGGAGGCGAATGACTCCACGCCGTTGGCATCCACACCAATCACCTGGTATTCACCCGGCTCTGCGGCGTTCCAGGTGGTCTCGTTGGTGATGGCGATGCGGTTGCCGTCGCGCAGGATGACATAATGGTCGATATATTCGATAGGCTGCCACTGTAGCAGGTTGAGACGCGGGGTGTTCTCGCGTCCGGGAACGGAAGAGTCGTATGTGAGCCAGGCGATGGGGGTGAGGGGAGCCTTGACGTTGGCTGTCTCGTTGACCTTTATCGGCTGGGGGACATTGTTGTCCATCACAATCTTTATTTCCTGCTCACCCTTGAGGTCGGCGGGGATGAAAGGGATGTGGGCCTTGCCGTTGAGGAAGAATTTCGAGATGCGGTTGCCGTAGCCCTCGATGGAGATGTTCAGCACCATGTCGCGGTAGCGCAGGCCTGTAAGCAGGCGGTGGTCGTCGAGCTGCTTGGGAATGAATGGCTTGAATGATATGCCGTCGGTCTCGGGTGTGATGCCGAAGAGCATCTTCATTGTCAGGGCCAGGTTGCCCGACAGCGACCAGAGCATGTTGGAGGAGTTAAGTTCCGTGGTGATGTCGCCGTTGTCGAGGTTGAAGTTCTCCTTGTTTGTGGCGAAGAGGGCTGCCGGACGGAATACCGAGCCGAGGCCGAGCATCACACCGCGCGAATTGGCCGCCTTGGCGTTGGCCAGCGTCCAGTAAGAGGCCACGAAGGGCCAGAGGGCGTTGTTATGGTAGGCGGGCATGTCGGCAATCTGGGGGATGAAAATCGCGGGGCCGAAGGGGGTGACGGGGTTTTTCTCGGTGATGAGCTTGGCTCGTTCCGGCGAGGCCACATCATAGAGAATCGCCAGCGACTCGCCGAGGGTCTCGGCACGGGGATTCATGATGAGGTTGTCGCGGCCATAGAGATACATTCCGTAATATCCCTTGTCGTTGAGCCACAGCTCGTCGTTGATGGCTTGGGCCATCTTTTCGGCACGGGCAGCGTAGGTGCGGGCATCGGCGTTGTGGCCGAGGATGGTGGCCATCTCGGCGAGGATCTTCCAGGCCTGGGCGTGGACGACCGAAGTTCCGAGAGCCTCGCTCTGGTAGATGTCGGCGGTCTGCATCCATCGGGGGTAGCTCTGTTCGCGCCAGTCGATGAAGGATGTCTCGCCGCGCACCAGTCCGGTCTCGCGGTCATAGATTGTGGCGTAGTCATCCTCGAGGGATTTCTTCATGATGGGGTAAGCGCGGCGGAGCCAGTTTAGGTCGCCGGTGGCCTTGTATACCTCGAAGGCGGCGATTCCCCAGATCTGACGGTCGGAGCTGACGGGCCATGCGCCTCCCGAGCCGGTGTCCTGTATTATGGTGCCGTTGGGTGAAATCTTGTGTTCGAGCGAGATGCGCGACACCTCGGGCTGGAGCATGGCCATCGAGAGGATTATCGAGTAGCTGACATCGCGGGTCCAGACTCCGGGCCATTCCTTTCCGGTGCGGAGTGTGGAGTCAGGCTCTACGGCGTTGACCATCTCGTCAAGCCCCATATTGAAGATGGCGTTGTGGAGGGTGTTGGAGGATGAGAGGCGGGGATAGGATGATATGTCGTTTTTGAGGTGCCACTCCTTATCGATTGGCATGAAATATCCCGGGGCGGCTGAATAGTCGGAGATGATGGTGGTGTCGTCAGGGGCATAAGCCTTGAAAGGACCCTGGAAGATGGTGTCTCCCACCCAGCGGTAGGCGGGGGTCTCCAGAATCACCCCGTCTATGGCGGTGATTTCGGGAGTCGCCTCTACTTGCGGGGCGTTCTTCTTCTTTTTCGCGGCTATATCTCCGGGAAAAGCGGCCAGCAGGGCTACGGCGACAGAGAGCCGTGTCAGCAAAGAGGCAGAGAGACGGAGATAATTTGTGGTTCCTGATTTGTGGAGCATATTGTGAAGAGTGGGAATCTTGTTAAAAGTCGCTTTAGACACCAGCCGACATATGCCGGACTGAAGGCGGGAATGCCGGGGAGAGAGCCGAGCATTGTTTGAGCCTACAAATATAACGCCTTTTTCACGAATTGTTTCACTTCGCGGGGATATTTTTTTGGAATCTGCGGGGGAAATTTCGTAATTTTGCAAAAACGGCTCATCGCCGCGTGTCTGACAGACAATAATGTAATACAATCATATGAACATTTCCACAAGACTGATTCACGGAGCCGCGATAGCTTTCGCGGCCGCCGTAGCGGGCGGTTCGGCCCTGACAGCCGACGCCTGCACCAGCCTGATCGCCGCCAAGGGGGCGACAGCCGACGGGTCGGTGATGGTTACCTACGCCGCCGACTCCCACAATCTCTACGGCGAGCTTTACCGCCAGCCTGCCGCCGACCATCCCAAAGGGGCGATGCGTCCGGTGATTGAGTGGGACACCAACAAACATCTCGGGGAAATTCCCGAAGTGGCCCACACATACTCGACCGTCGGCAACATGAACGAACATGGCCTGGTAATCGCCGAAAGCACCTGGGGAGGCCGCGAGGAGCTGGCCGGAACCGGCATCATCGACTACGGTTCACTGATATACATCACCCTGCAACGCGCCAAGACGGCCCGTGAGGCCATCAAGGTCATGACCCAGCTGGTCAAGGACTACGGCTACGCCTCGTCAGGAGAGTCATTCTCTATCGCCGACCCCGATGAGGTGTGGGTCATGGACCTTATCGGCAAGGGAAAGACAGCCAAGGACGCTGTATGGGTAGCCCGCAGGGTGCCTGACGGCTACATCTCGGGGCACGCCAACCATCCCCGCATCCATAAGTTCCCCCTGAAGGACAAGTCGGGGGAGACCATCTACAGTCCCGATGTCATCAAGTTCGCCCGCCAGCAGGGATATTTCGACGGGAAGGATGAGGATTTCGACTTCTCCAAGGCTTACGCCGTCACCGACTTCGGGGCGTTGCGCGGATGCGACGCCCGAGTGTGGAGCTACTTCAACAAGTTCGCCAAGGGTATGGACGCTTACCTCCCCTGGATCGACCGCGCCGAGGGTGAGCCGATGCCCCTGTGGGTCAAGCCTGACACCACCCTGACCGCCAACGACCTGAAATGGATGATGCGCGACCACTTCGAAGGCACACCCTACGATATGACAGAGGATGTCGGCGCGGGCCCGTTCAAGGTGCCTTACCGCTGGCGTCCGATGGAGTTCGAGGTCGACTCGGTGAAGTATGTCCATGAACGCGCCATCGCCACCCAGCAGACCGGCTGGAGCTTCGTGGCACAGCTGCGTTCCGACCTTCCCGACTACCTCAAGGGGCTGCTCTGGTTCGGTACCGACGACGCCAACACCTGTGTCTACCTGCCGGTGTTCTGCTCCGTCACCGAGATTCCCCTGCAGCTCGGCCACGGCGACACCAACACTTTTGACCGCAACTCCAATTTCTGGATGAACAACCTCGTGGCCAATCAGGCCTACAACCGTTACAGCCAGATGATTCCCGACATCCGCAAGGTGCAGAAGAGCCTTGAGGACTCCATCGCCGTGGATGTCGACAAGGCTATCCGCGAACTGCCCCAGTTTGACAGCGAGGATGCCAAGGCCCTCACCAACGACCTGCTGGCCATCTGGGCCAAGAGCGCGACCGACCAGTACCGCGACCTGGCGACATTCCTCTTCGTGAAATACATGGACGGCAATATCAAGAAGCAGAATCCCGACGGGTCTTTCCTCCGCACCGAGGAGGGGATTCCGGCTTATCCCGAGTTCGGAGGGTATGATGACCCGCGCTACTTCGAGAACATCGCCAAGACCACCGGTGACCGCCTGAAGGTAAGGGATATAAAGTATTGAGGCCGATGAGAAGCGAGGAAGACCTGAAGGGGCTGTCGCTGTTGGGCAGCAAGGCCACCGAATACCGCTCTGACTACGCGCCGGAGGTGCTTGAGACATTCGACAACAAGCACCCCGGGCGGCGTTACCTGGTCAGCTTCATCTGCCCGGAGTTCACATCGCTCTGCCCCAAGACCGGACAGCCCGATTTCGCCAAGATTATCATCAACTATATCCCGAGGGAGAGGATGGTCGAGAGCAAGAGCCTGAAGCTGTATCTCTTCTCGTTCCGCAACCATGGGGACTTCCATGAGGATTGCGTCAACATCATCCTCAACGACCTCAAGGAGCTGATGGATCCCTGGTATATAGAGGTGCTGGGGGTGTTCACCCCCAGGGGTGGCATCGCCATACATCCTTTCGCCAATTACGCCGACCCGGCTGACCCGGCTATGACGGCGTTGGCGGCGAGCCGCTTGGCGGCCGCCTTTGACCGCGCGACCGGGGCCTGACAGGCGCCAGGCTATAGATTGCCAGGCGGCTCTCCTCAGAGAGCCGCCTGGTTTTTTATTGGGGGGAATTTTGGGAGTTTTGGGAGTTTTGGGAGGATTGGGTGAATTGGGTGAATTGGGGGGAGGGATTTTACCCCTCGCTGCGCTCGGGCACCGGACGGGAGGGTCAGGAGAGCTTGCGGGCGAGGAAGAAGCGGCGGGTGAAGAGGAGGATGAGGAGGGTACCGGTGGCCTGGGAGGCGGCGGTGAACCAGAAGGCGGTGGAGTAGCCGAAGTATTGGCTCAGGACGCCGCCGAGGAGGATGCCAAGCCCCATGCCGACATCCCAGGAGGTGAGGATGGAGGAGTTGGCGGTGCCGCGCTGGTCGTGACGGGCCACGGAGATGAACATGTTGAGGAAGGCGGGGTACATGCGTCCGTTGCCCAGTCCGATGAGGAGGGCCGAGAGGTAGAAGGCCCATATCCCGGGGGCGAGGGCGAAGAGGGTGTAGCCGACGGTGCTGATTATCGCCCCTTCGAGGGCGTTCTCGGTGAGTTTTCCGGCGCGCAGCCCTTTGACTCCGTAAAGGCGCGAGACGAAGAGCCCGGCTGAGAGGAGAGCGAAGAAGATGCCGGTGCCGTCGACGATGCCGAGCTGCTGCTTGCCGTAGAGGGCGACATAGTTTGACATGACTCCCCAGCAGAGGCCGAAGAGGAGGATGTTGACGGCCATCATCCATGCGCGGGTGAGGAAGAAGTGGTCCATGCTCAGGTGGGGTTTCCCCTCGACCGGCTTGCGGTAGGGGACGCGGATGGCGGTGGAGCACCAGAATCCGAGGAGCGCCACCCCGAGGGAAATCCAGAAAAGGAGGGTGAAGTTGCCGGTCGCGCCGTAAATCCAGATTCCGGCGGAGGGGGCTACGGCCATTGCGAGGTTGTTGCTCAGCCCGTAGAAGCCTATCCCCTCGTTGCGGCGCGATGAGGGGAGGACATCGACGGCGACGGTGGAGTTGGCGACTGTGGTGGCCCCGAAGGGCAGTCCGTGGATTGTCCGGACGATGGCGAACATCAGCAGTGTCCCGGCTCCGACATATCCAGTGAAGCAGATGAAGAAGAAAAAGAAGCAGGTCACCAACACCTTCTTGCGGTTGAAGCTGTCGACGATGAATCCGCTGAAGGGACGGACGATGAGGGCGGCGATGACGTAGCCCGACAACACCAGCCCGATCATGTCTTTGTCGGCACCGAACTGGGCGTCGAGATATATCGGCAACAGCGGGGTAAGCAGGTAGAAAGAGAAGAACAGCAGGAAATTGCCTGCCATGGCGATGCAGTAGTCGCGGTTCCAGAGCTTTTCGAGGGGTTGCTTTTTCCCCGGGAAAGTTATGTTTTCGGGATGTTTTTCCATACCAACGGTGAAAATCAGCCTGCAAATTTACATAAAACCCTCCGGTAACGGGCTCAGTTAACTTTTATTTGCACTGCGGGGTAATAAACCATCCTCTCCGGCGTTAAGGATATAGATACAATTGAATCTTACATGAATATCAGCATATTTGGACTTGGATATGTGGGTTGCGTCGGCGCCGCCTGCTTCGCCTCGATGGGGCATAAGGTAACAGGGGTCGATGTGTCGGCCACAAAGGTGAATCTCATCAACTCAGGCCGCCCTACAATCATTGAGCGCGACATCGAGGAACTTTGCCGCAAGGGGCACGAGGCCGGGCTGCTGTCGGCCACTTCCGATGTCACCTCGGCTGTCTGCTCGACCGACATCTCCTTTATCGCCGTCGGTACCCCCGGCTCGGGTCACGGCCATCTCGACCTGTCATACATATATGGTGTGGCGCGGGAAATCGGTGAGGCTCTTGCCAAGAAGGAGGGCTTTCACGTCGTGGCCATCCGCAGCACCGTTATGCCCGGCACCAACAAGAAGGTCACCGACATCATAGCCGAGGCCTCCGGAAAGACCCCGGGGGAGGATTTCGCCGTGGTGTCAAATCCGGAATTCCTCCGCGAGGGGACTTCGGTGCATGATTTCATGAATCCCCCCTTGACGCTGGTCGGCACCGACTCCCCCCGCGCCGCCGCCGTCATGGAGGCTCTTTACGGCCCTCTCCCCGCCGAATATATCTCGACCGACATCCCCGTGGCTGAGATAATGAAGTATGTCAACAATACCTACCACGCGCTGAAAATCGTATTCGGCAACGAGGTCGGGGCCATCTGCAAGAGCCTGGGAATCGATTCCCACAAGGTGATGGACATATTCTGCCGCGACAAGCAGCTCAACATCTCCCCCTATTATTTCAAGCCGGGATTCGCCTATGGCGGTTCCTGCCTCCCCAAAGACACCAACGCTTTGCGCGCGCTGGCCGCCGACAATTATGTCGATGTGCCGGTAATCAACCATATCGAGAAGAGCAACACCATCCACCGCGACCGCGCCCTGGAGCTTATAATGGCCCAGGGAAAACGGAAAATCGGTGTGCTTGGCCTGAGCTTCAAGGCAGGGACGGATGACCTCCGCTGCAGTCCCATCGTGGAGGTGATAGAGTCGCTGCTCGGAAAGGGATTCCAGGTGTCGATATATGACAGGAATGTCGAGGTAAGCCGTCTGACAGGCACTAACCTCGACTTCATAATGAGCAAGATTCCCCACCTGCAGCATTTCGTCACCGACGACCTCGACGCGGTGGCCTCCGGAGCGGATGTGCTTGTCGTCACCAACCGCGAGAAGGAGTTTGCCGACATTCCGGCCCGTTACCCCGGAAAAATCATTGTTGACCTTGTCAGGATGTGGGACACCATCGACTACGACGGCCATTACGACGGCCTGGCGTGGGCGCCTATCAACACCAACGCGGCCCAGTCGGCCGAGACCGGCAGGGATTTCTGCAAATGCCGGTTCTGAAAAACGAATCACAAGCATAGTATAGCTGCCGGATGGGTAAGTTAGGCTGGTATTTCAACCGGCTCAGGGCGATGTCGCCCCGTGAAGTCGTGTGGCGACTGGAGCAGAAACGGCTCCAGCGTCAGGAGCTTGCGCGGTTCAGGGAGAAACAGGCGGTGACCTCCCCGCTGTATCCGGGGGTGGAAGGGTTGGTTGACAAGGTGTTGGTCAAGCCGGATTCATCCCGCGACACTGAGACTGTCCGCGCCATCCTGCGTCTGACGGAGGATTATGGGCGCAATCACGGCGACGAGTCGATACGTCTGCTCGGGGGATTCCGTTATGAGGATTACGCTACCGACTGGCATGCGGGGTTCAACACCTCCCGTAAATGGCCTCTCGAACCGAGCTATTGCCTTGAATACAAACAGCGCGACGATATCGGGGATGCCCGTGTCAACTGGGAGCTTAACCGCCACCGCCAGTTTGTCAGGCTCGCCGCCGCCGGGAATGAGCGCCGCCTTGAGGCGTTGCTCGATGACTGGGCGGACAAGAATCCATTCCTCTGGGGCATATCATGGACCTCACCTATGGAGACTGCCATCCGGTCGATTTCATGGATGACCGCCGCCCGGTTGCTGATGGCCCGGGAAGAGCGGAATGAAGCGCTCGTGAGGAAGCTGCTCACCGGAGCGGCCAACATGACCGAATACCTTACCCGCCACGAGAGCGGTTTCTCCTCAGCCAACAACCATCTGATAGTGGAGGTGGCGGCGGTGACACTTGCCGGATTCCTCTTCGGCAACCGGGAATGGGTCGGCCCGTCGCTCGACATCCTTGACCGGGAGCTGCGCCATCAGGTCAGTGCCGACGGTGTTGACCTCGAAAGCTCGCTTCATTACCACGGATTCGTGCTGGAGGCTTACCTGCTTGTCTGGCGCGGGATGCGCGAGAACGGTATGGAGATTACGGCGTCATGGCGCGACCGTCTCGACGAGATGGCGCGGTTTGTGGCCGCGAGCCGTGTGGCCGACGGGGGATGGGGTGTGTTCGGCGACGATGACGAGGCGCGGATTTCCGACCCCGGATTCGGCGATGCCGACTATTTCGACTATCTCCTCGACCTTTACGCCGACCTTTCAGGGAAGGATGTCAGGAAAGATGCCTCCCGATGGCCAGCGCGTCTCACATTCCCTGCCGGTGGATACAGTTTCCTCCGATGCGGGAGGATGTATGCCGGTATCGACCATGCCCCCCTCGGGTTCGGCTCGATAGCCGCCCATGGCCATAATGACATACTCAGTTTCCAGCTCTTCCTCGACGGGAGGCCACTGCTGGTCGACTCGGGGACATATCTTTACCATACCGACCGGAAAAGGCGCGATATGTTGCGCTCGACCCGGATGCACAACACCGTGACGGTCAACGGTCAGGAACAGTCTCAGATGTTGGGCGCGTTCCTCTGGGGGAAGAAAGCCGAGAGTTGCCTTCTGTCGGCTGAGGATGACGGCCTGTCGGCTTCGGTCAAAGGGCTGTCGGGGGTGACCCACACCCGCAAGTGGAAGATATCGGCCGGTGAGACCGAGACTCTGCTGGAGGTTACCGACAGCTTCGACAGGGATTGCCGCTGGGAGGCGACATTGATTGTTGCCCCAGGGATGGCGGTCGTGAAGACCGGAGAACGGAACGTTGAAATCGGGGGGGAATTGCGTGTGGACAGCTCCACCGGGGAGATTTCCACCGATGTAACAGAAATTGCTACGGAATATGGGAGGCTGACAGAGACCACCGCCATAAGGATTGTTGGCAATTCTCGCGAAAATTGCTTAACTTTGCAGTCGCTCTGACCGTCGCCTCCTTATAAATGAAGTGACATAACCAACGGCGGCGGGGCATTATTGACCATGGACCGCAAAATTCTTATCATAGTCGAGAACCTCCCGGTGCCGTTCGACACCCGCGTATGGCAGGAGGCCACGACACTCGCCCGCGAGGGATACACCGTATCAGTAATCTGCCCCAAAGGTAAAGGATACAACGAGGATTATGAATACCTCGAAGGGGTACATATCTACCGCCATGACCTCCCCAAGGAGGGTAACGGCCCGATAGGCTATGCCAGGGAATATTTCTCCGCGCTGTGGCATGAATACCGCCTTGCCCGCAAGATTTACAAGGAGCGCGGTTTCCATGTCATCCATGGCTGCAATCCCCCCGACAACATCTATATGGTGGCTTCCCGCTTCAAAGGGAAAGGGGTGGACTATGTGTTTGACCATCATGACATCTGCCCGGAGCTGTATGAGGCGAAGTTCGGAAAGACTTCAGGGCCGCTCTACAAGAGCCAGCTCTGGCTCGAACGCCACACCTATGACCATTGCACTTTCGCTTTCGTCACAAACGAGAGCTACAAGGAGATAGCCATCAGGCGCGGTGGCATGTCGCCCGACAAAGTGCATGTCTTGCGCAGTGGCCCGAGGCTGGAGCGTCTGAAAATCCAGCCCCCCAAACCTGAAATCAAGCGTGGAAAGAGATTCATGGTCGGTTATCTCGGGGTAATCGGTCAGCAGGAGGGGATTGAATACCTCCTTGAGGCTGCCCGTTGCCTGCGCGACGAGAAGGGACGCGACGATATCTTCTGGGGTATCGTGGGTGGCGGCCCCCACCTTGAGGCGTTACGCCGCAAGAGCGAGGAGATGGGGCTGCAGGATATCGTGGAGTTCACCGGACGTGTGTCTGACGAGAAGATGCTCGACTATCTCAACACCGCTGATGTCTGTGTCAATCCCGACGAGTACAACGCCATGAACGACAAGTCGACAATGAACAAGGTGCTGGAATACATGGCCCTCGGGAAACCTATCGTGCAGTTTGACCTCACCGAGGGACGCTATTCGGCACAGGACGCGTCGCTCTATGCCGAGCGCAACAATGCCCGAGACATGGCCGACAAGATTGTGATGCTGCTCGATGACTCCGAACGCCGCGAGAAGATGGCTGCCATCGGCCGCGAGCGCATCCTCAACGAACTGAGCTGGGACCACACCTCCCGCGCCCTCATCTCGGCCTACGACAACTACTTCCGCTCGCGCGGGCTGTAATTGAAATATCGATTCCTTTGGAATCGCTGCGCACGGGGGGCGGATTTATCTCTCAATTCTACTGTAGGGACGCGCCGCGGCGCGTCCGCGCTAACCCTACCGGCAAAAAGAGGTCTCGCAGATTACGCGGATTACGCAGAGGCCATCCGGATTGGAAATCCATCAACATTCCATCCGGATGGCCTCTGCGTAATCCGCGTAATCTGCGAGACTTTAT
>URLF01000082.1 GCA_900548705.1 uncultured Porphyromonadaceae bacterium
ATCTTGCGTCCTAGCCGATAGACGAATGGGCCAGCCTGTGCAACTGCCTATGCCGAGGGCGGGGGCATTTTGCGACTGCAAAGTTAATCTCTTTTTCTGAAGTGACCAAATTTTCAGGCAAAAAAGTTCGCGTTTAAGGTTTTTTAGTTAAATTTGCGGCGTTTTACGAACCATCCGCCCCCCGTTTATTTTATATTAAGGTGTATAAATCCCTTGACTGCATAGCCTTGCGCACCGTCCGTTATTCCGACCGCAACTCCATCCTGACCGCCTACACCCGTCAGGGTGGGCGGCTCTCTTTTCTCGTTCCGGCCGGGACGGGTCGGGCGGCTGCCCGGTTGAGGGCGTTGCTGATGCCGATGGGGCGGTTTGAATGCGTGGCCGACATCCGTCCCGGACGCGACATACATTCAATCCGGGATGTGAAGGCGGTGGTTCTTCCCCCCGTGGCCGACCCGTTGAGGTCGACAATCGCCCTTTTTGTGGCCGACATGCTCTCAACCCTCCTGAAGGAACCGATGTCTGACCCGTTGCTGTTCGATTTCATCGACGACGCGTTGCGCAGGCTGGGTGAGAACCGTAAGGGGATGACGCTCGAAGGCACTGCTTTGCTCAATTTCCATATCTGCTTCCTGATAAGGCTAACGCGCTTTCTCGGGATTGAGCCGGACTGGCCCACCTATCTTCCGGGTGCTGTGCTGGACTTCGCCGACGGCATCTTCCGCCCGTTTCCCCCCTCCCACCGCAATTTCCTCCCTCCCGGAGAGTCGGAGGCGGCCAGCCTTCTCGGGCGGATGAACTTCCGCAACCTCGGCCATTTCAGGATGACACGCTTCGAGCGAAACACCATCCTCGACCGCATCCTCCTCTACTACCAGACCCATTTCCCCTCGGTCGGCGAACCCTCATCCCTCTCCATCCTGCGTATGATGGCCGACTGAAAAAATAGGGCAGCGGCCTGCAGGGCAGTTGAAATTTAGAGATTTTATTTTGGAAATACTCCCACTTGATAGTAACTTTGCAACTAAGATTAAGAATAAATCTACCAGATGATAAAGAAGGAATCACCGAAAGGACTCAGCGTCAGGGGGATTTCCCTGGCCCTCCTTTTCCCGTTGCTGTCACTCCTGGCCGCATGCGGGGGGCTGAGTGAGCAGGAGGAGAAGATGGTCGGCAAATATTACATACCCGCCTTGTCCGACACCAACCCGCTCATCGAGCTTAACGCCGACAGGACATCGGTGCTGAGGGCAATCCGCCCGGGCGACATCACTTACAGTGTCACCGGCGTGTGGAAGGTCGAGAACGACTCCCTGATCATTGAAAGTGATTCCACCTCCATCACCATCGAGGATGGCGATCCGGGACTGGTGGGTCATGTCTCCCGCCGTGTCGCCTATCCGATAAAGGATTTCAACGAGTCCACCCTCTCGATTCAGCGTCAAGGTATCACATATGACTACCACCGGCGGCTGGATTGATTACGCAATACCGACTACGCAATTGCCCGTATATGACCCCGTTTCCCCATAAAAGATTTTTGTTCCTGCTGGCTGCGCCGCTGATTCTGCTGGCCCTCTCGGCCTGTGGTGGCGCTTCCTCCCGGGATGTCGAGGCATCTTTGACCGATGCGGAGCAGTCGTTGTCCGACGGCGATGCTGACCGCGCGGCCTCGATATGCTCGACACTGATGGCCGAGGATTTCGACAAGCTCGACGAACGTCAGCTTGGCCGTATGGCTGTCTTGTTCATGAAGCTCCCCGAGTCAGACAAGACTGACGAGAATGTCGCCGACGCGACCCAGTGTGTCCGTCAGGCCTGGAAATTGTCAGCCGACTCGCTGAGGGGCTTCATCTCGACACTTCCCCCCGAAGATGTCCCCCATTTCGTGATGCTCACCCGCATCAGCGGTTCGATAGACTTCCCTCCCGACCTCTCCGAGGAGGGGGCGGTCGAGGATTCCATTCATGCTAACCTGTAAGATTATTCGATTATGGACTGGATGTCATCCCTCGAAGCCCTGAAGGGGACGCTCCCCCAAGGGGAGGAAACCCCGGAAACCGCTCCGGAGGCCGCTTCCGCCGACCCGGTGGAGAAAGCCCGTCTCGACATACTCCTTGACAAGAAGGGGCGCAAAGGGAAAGCCGCCACAATCGTGGCCGGTTTTACTGTCGGCGACGAGCAGGTGGAGGATATCGCGCGTCGCCTCAGACAACGGCTCGGCACAGGCGGTTCATCCCGTGGCGGCGAGATTCTCATCCAAGGGGACAAGCGCCGGGAGGTGGCCGCCGAACTGACCGCCATGGGGCTGAAATGCCGCGTGATATGACTTCCTCCCGCTTATTCCACACTGACAACACCGATTCCCGCCATGAAAACCTACAAGATGTATGCCTCCAGCATCAACGACCGGTATGTCGAGGAGATTGTGGAGATGCTTCGCCGAGGGGCGATTGTCATCTATCCCACCGACTCCCTCTATGCCATCGGCTGCGACGCCCTCAACAACCGGGCTGTCGAGCGGGTCTGTCGCCTGAAAGGTATCAATCCCGACAAGCAGAGGCTCGCCATCGTATGCTCCGACATATCCCAGGCCAGCGAGTACGCCCGCATCGACAACGAGGCGTTCAGGCTGATGAAAGCCCACCTCCCCGGGCCGTTCACATTCATTCTCCCCGCCTCCTCCCGGCTGTCGAAGGCTTTCAAGGGGAGGCGTGAGGTCGGGGTGCGTGTGCCTGACAATGATATCGCCCGCCACCTCGCCGAGGCTCTCGGCAATCCGCTGCTGACGACGACCATCGAGTGGGAGGACGCCGATCCCGAAGACCTCTGCCAGCCATCGGCCATCAGCCTGCATTACGCCGACACGGTGGATGCCGTCGTGGATGGGGGAGAGGGACATTCCACCCCGTCGGCGGTGGTCTCGCTGCTCGACTCCTCTTCTCCCGAGATTCTCCGTGAAGGGCCGGTTGAGCCTCAGCTCTGACGGGATTCCTGACAAAAACCGAACAATACCCCTGTAATATGGATAATTTCACCTATTGCGCCCCGACGCGCTATGTTTTCGGCCGCGACACTGAAAAGGAGACCGGCAAGATGATGGCCGCCACAGGTTGCCGGAAAGTGCTTGTGGTCAGCGGCGGTTCCTCCGCCCGCAAGAGCGGACTCCTCGGCCGGGTATTCGACTCCCTTGACCAGGCGGGAATCGAATACCTCGAACTCACCGGCATCAAGCCCAATCCCACCGACGACCGTGTGTATGAGGGTATCGCCCTCGTGCGCGAAAACTCCGTGGACGGATTGCTCGCTGTCGGAGGTGGTTCGGTAATCGACACCGCCAAGGCTATTGCCGGAGGGGCATGCTACGACGGTGACTTCTGGGACTTCTGGGCCGGGAAAGCTGTCATGGAGACAGCCCTCCCTGTCGGGGTGGTGCTGACAATCCCCGCCGCAGGGAGCGAGGGGAGCGGCAACTCGGTAATCACCAGGATTGACGGGCTGCGCAAAATCAGCCTGCGCACCGACTTCGCCTTGCGTCCCAAGTTCGCGATTCTCAATCCCGAACTGACCTTCACCCTCCCGCCCGAACAGACCGCCGCCGGCATCGCCGACATGATGGCCCATATCCTTGAACGCTATTTCACCCCGACAAGCGATGTCGAGACAACCGACCGTGTGGCCGAAGGTGTGCTGATGGCGATTATCAACGAGGCCCCGAAGGTGATGGCGAAGCCCGACGATTACCAGGCACGCGCCAACATAATGTGGGCCGGGACATTGGCCCATAACGGGGTCTGTGGCTGTGGCCGTCGCGAGGACTGGACATCCCACGGTCTGGAACATGAGCTGTCGGCTCTCTACGGGGTGACCCACGGGGCAGGCCTGGCGGTGGTTTTCCCAGCCTGGATGACATTCATGGCCTCCCACCGCCCGGAGAAGGTGGCGCAGTTTGGCCGCAGGGTCTTCGGTGTCGAGGAATCCGATGACAAGTCTGCCGCGTTGAAGGCTGTCGACGCGCTGAGGGCTTTCTTCAAGTCGATAGGCCTTCCCCTGACCCTCGGTGAGCTTGGGATAACAGACCCCGATCTCGCCACCCTCACCCGAAAGTTCCACGAGAACAAAGGTACACCTTTCGGCCCGTATTACCCCCTGCAGCCTGTCGACACGGCGGCTGTCTACCGGCTCATGCTCTGATTCGGGGCGTTGTTGATTGCCGAACTCATCGATAACCGTTCAAAATAATTTCGACCAGTTACATATCCGGCGGCGTAATGGATGAAACCATTGCGCCGCCGCTGTTGTTTTCATATCAGGATTCCATTAAATGAAATTCAACGAGGGATGAACGACAACAGCCAGATCAAGGACGCGTCCCGTCGCGGGGTTGACCCCCGGACGCGCAAAATCATACTCGATGTCTTCCGCGCCGCCATATTGATTCTGTCGGTGGCGCTGATCGCGTTCATATCATACGACACCTTCAAGAACATCCCCTTCCTGGAAAACAAGGTCTATATGACCTTCCAGCTGTTTGTCTGCATCGTTTTCATCGCCGATTTCTTCGTGGAACTGTGGCTGACTCCGCGTGGAGGGCGCGGACGTTATTTCAAGTCGCGCTGGTTCTTCCTGCTGATGTCGATTCCGCTACTCAACATCGTCGACGCATATCAGATACAGCTCAGTCCCGATGCCCTCTACTTTGCCCGCTTCCTCCCCCTGGCGTGTGGAGCGCTTGCCTTGGCAATAGTGCTTAACTACATAGCTTCCAACCGTATAACGGGGATATTCGTCAGCTACCTTTCGATAATGTTGCTGACGGTGTATTTCGCAGGGCTGATTTTCTATGAGAGGGAGGCTCCGGTCAACCCCGGTGTGACAAGCTATTGGGACGCTTTCTGGTGGTGCAGCCTTGAGGCCACCACCCTGGGCAGTTCGCTCAACCCTATGACTCTGGCCGGAAAGCTCCTCGCTGTGGTGCTGTCGCTGATGGGGATAGTGATGTTCCCGCTCTTCACGGTCTACTTGTCAAGCCTGATTTTGAAGAGTAGAAATGTGTTAAATATGCTTAATATTCATAGGTCAAACGTTAAAACCGATGCTTCTGCACCTCCCTCGTCATCATCCGGGGAGAAAAAAGTTGGAGATACGCCCAAAAATGCGTAACTTTGCAGATGGTTATCGGAGGAGGCCTTTGGGCTTCCTCCATTTCGTTTTGCGCCCCAGGGCTAAATACATATCAAGAACCGATGATTGACAAACAGACAGTGGTTTCCGCAGTGGAGGAGGCTATAAATGGCTCCGACCTTTTCATCGTCGACGTGACGGTGTCGGCTGACAAATCTATCACAGTGGAGGTTGATTCCCCCGCCGGTCTCGACATTGACACCTGCTCGGCCCTGACCAGGAAGATTGAGGAACTGCTCCCCCAGGAGCTTGAGGACTACGACCTCGAAGTCGGTTCGGCCGGCCTGACAGCCCCCTTCAAGGTGAGAGGGCAGTGGGAGAAGAACCTCGGCAAGGAAATCGAGCTGCTGACCAACGACGGCCGCAAGCTGGCCGCCACCCTCGCCGCCCTCGGCGACGACAGCTTCACCATCCGCTACCAGGTAAAGGAGAAGCTTCCCGGCGAGAAACGTCCGAGCCTTGTCGACAAGGAGGAGGAAATCCCCTTCTCGAATGTCAAGAAGGCCAACTACCTGCTCCGCTTCAAATGAAATCCATCCCCTACGCTTCCCTCTGATGGGAGCCGCCGGGTTCACAACATATTCCGAATAACAACATAATACTGATATAACTGTCCCATTATGGCCAAGAAAGAGGAAACACCAAACATGGTGGAGAGCTTTGCCGAGTTTAAGGAACTCAAGAACATCGACAAGACAACCATGATAAGCGTGCTGGAAGAATCATTCCGCAACGTGCTTGCGAAAATGTTCGGCACCGACGAAAACCTCGATGTCATCATGAACCCTGACAAGGGGGATGTCCAGATCTTCCAGAACCTCGAAGTCGTCCCTGACGGGGAGGTCTCAAACCCCAACCTCCAGATTTCTCTCACCGACGCCCGCGCCGACAATGACCCCGAGGTGGAGATAGGTGAGGAGCATACCAAGGAAATCATCTTCGCCGACTTCGGCCGACGCGCCATCCTCACACTCCGCCAGACCCTCCAGTCAAAGATTCTCGAACTCCAGAAGGAGGCCATCTACGAGAAGTTCAAAGACCTTGAGGGTGAGCTGGTGACCGGCGAGGTCTACCAGACATGGTCGCGCGAGACCCTGCTGCTCGACGACGAGAAGAACGAGCTTCTCCTCCCGAAGAACCAGGCCATCCCCGGCGACTTCTTCCGCAAGGGTGAGACAATCCGCGCGGTCATCGCCAACGTGGACAACAACAACAATAACCCCAAGATCACCGTCTCCCGCACGAACGAGAACTTCCTGCGCCGTCTCTTCGAGCTTGAGGTGCCTGAAATCCACGACGGCCTGATCAGCATCCGCGCCGTGGCCCGCATCCCGGGCGAACGCGCCAAAATCGCGGTGGAGAGCTTCGATGACCGTATCGACCCCGTCGGCGCGTGTGTCGGCGTGAAGGGTTCGCGTATCCACGGTATTGTCCGCGAGCTGCGCAACGAGAACATAGATGTGATTCCCTTCACCACCAACCCCTCGCTCTTCATCCAGCGTGCCCTCTCCCCCGCCAAGGTCTCCTCTATCCGTCTCGACGAGGAGGAGAAGAAGGCAGAGGTGTTCCTCAAGCCCGACCAGGTTTCGCTGGCCATCGGAAAGCAGGGGCTCAACATCAAGCTCGCCTCGATGCTCACCGGTTATGTCATCGACGTTTACCGCGACAATGACGAGGTATACGAGGAGGACATCTACCTCGACGAGTTCAAGGATGAGATTGACGAATGGGTAATCGACGCCCTAAAGGATATGGGTTGTGTGACCGCCAAAAGTGTCCTCAACACCCCCCGCGAGGATCTTGTGCGCCGTGCCGACCTCGAAGAAGAGACCGTCGACAATGTCCTTGAGATTCTCAAGGCCGAATTCGAGGATGATTCCGCCGAAACAGCCCCCGAGGCAGCTCCCGCCGAAAACCTGGCCGAAGCCGCTGACGCAGCTCAGGCTCAGGAGGAGGCCGACGCCCCCTCCGACGACGAGGAGAAATGAGATTCGGCCCCCTCTGCCCCTCAGGTCATCCTCTCCAACACCAACAGATTAGATAATTTAAACCCACTCAATGGCGAGAACTAAGATAAGCAAAGTAGCGAAAGACCTCAACGTGGCCCTCCCCACGGTGGTGGATTTTCTGCGCGGTAAGAACATCACCATAGACGACAATCCCAACGCCCGTATCGAGGATGATGTCGTCGACCTTTTAGTGAAGGAATTCAAAAACGACAAGGACCAGAAGACAAAGTCGGAGCAGTTCTCGTCAGAGAGGATGCAGCAGCGTGAGAAGACAAAGCCTGCCTCCAAGCCCGTTGATGAAATCAAGCTCTCGTCTGAGATAAACAAGCCGAAAATCCTCGGCAAAATCGAACTCGACAAGCACGGCAACCCTGTAAGGCATGCCGCGCCTGCCGTCCAGGAGGAGACAAAGGCCCCGGCAGCTGAGGAGACCCCTGTTGCCAAAGCTCCGGAGAAGGAGGTTGTGGCCGCTCCCGAAGCCCCCAAGGCTGTGGAAGAGGTGAAACCGGCTCCCCAGCCCAAGGTTGAGGCTCCGGCCCCTGCAAAGGTTGAGGAGACCCCTGCCGTGGCTCCCGCTCCCAAAGCCCCACAACAGCCCTCCAAACCAATTGAAAAGAAAGAGGAACCTGCAATGAAGCAATCCCCCGCTCCCGCCGCGCAGGAGAAGAAACCCGCGCAGGAGAAGAAAGTGGCTGAGGCCCCCGCAACCGCTGCCCCCAAGGCGGCTGACACCCCTGTGTCAACCTCTCCGGCCCAGTCTGAACCCAAAGAAGAAAAGGAGGAAATCTTCACCGTAGGACTTCCCCAGAACCGCCCGACCATCAACGTGGTCGGCAAAATCGACCTGTCGGCCATCAACCAGTCTACACGTCCCCGCAAGAAAAGCAAGGAGGAGCGCCGCAACGAGCGCATCGCCAAGCAGCAGGGCGCGCAGGGTGGCGGCGCAGGTGCTGACGGCGACCGCAAGAAGCGCAAGCGTATCGGCACCAAGGAGAAAATCGACATCGAGAAGCAGGGCAACCAGCCCGGCGGAAACAATGGCGGAGGCGGAGGCGGCCGTGGCCGTGGCTCCCGCCGCAACGAACGTGGCGGCAAGTCGGGAAGCCCCAAGCGTGGTCCCCACACCGAAGTCAACGAGGAAGATGTGCAGAAGCAGGTAAAGGAGGTGCTTGCCCGCCTTACCGCCAAGGACAAGGGTCAGAAGAAGGGTGTGAAGTGGCGTAAGGAGAAGCGCGAGGCAATCGCCGAACGTGATGCCGCCGCCGCAGCAGCTGCAGCAGCGGAGTCACAGACCCTGAAGCTCACCGAGTTCGTTACCGCCAATGACCTCGCGTCGATGATGGATGTGCCCATCAACAAGGTAATCGGCACATGTATGAACCTCGGCGTGATGGTTTCCATCAATCAGCGT
Organism: uncultured Porphyromonadaceae bacterium; assembly: GCA_900548705.1. Taxonomy (GTDB): domain Bacteria; phylum Bacteroidota; class Bacteroidia; order Bacteroidales; family Muribaculaceae; genus UBA7173. Next base: position 8,605 of record URLF01000082.1, read on the forward strand.
CTCGATGCCGAGACCATCAACATCGTGGCCGAGGAGTTCGGCTTCAAGACCGAATTCGTGTCAGCCGAGGTGGTTGAGGCCATCTCCCAGGAGGAGGACAACGAAGAGGATCTCGTGGCCCGTCCCCCGATTGTGACCGTCATGGGTCATGTCGACCACGGTAAGACCTCTCTGCTCGACTATATCCGCAAAGCCAACGTTATCGCCGGTGAGGCCGGAGGTATCACCCAGCATATCGGCGCATACAATGTCAAGCTTGCCGACGGCCGTCATATCACATTCCTCGATACCCCGGGTCATGAGGCGTTCACCGCCATGCGTGCCCGTGGTGCGAAGGTCACCGACCTCTGTATCATCATTGTCGCCGCCGATGACGACGTCATGCCCCAGACAGTCGAGGCTATCAACCACGCCTCTGCCGCCGGTGTGCCTATCGTCTTTGCCATCAACAAGATAGATAAACCCGCCGCCAATCCCGACAAAATCAAGGAGGAGCTGGCCGGTATGAACTACCTCGTCGAGGAATGGGGTGGAAAATACCAGAGCCAGGATATCTCCGCCAAGAAGGGTCTCGGCGTTGAGGAACTGCTTGAGAAGGTGCTTCTCGAAGCCGAGATGCTCGACCTTAAGGCCAATCCTGACCGCAACGCGACCGGTTCGATTATCGAGTCTTCGCTCGACAAGGGCCGCGGATATGTGGCTACCGTGCTGGTTCAGAACGGTACCCTCCGTGTCGGCGACATCATCCTCGCCGGTACCCACTTCGGTAAGGTGAAGGCGATGTTCAACGAGCGAAACCAGCGCATCAAGGAGGCCGGTCCCGCCGAGCCCGCGTTGATTCTCGGTCTGAACGGCGCTCCCACCGCCGGTGACACATTCACCGTTTTGGACTCCGAGCAGGAGGCCCGCGAAATCGCCACCAAACGCCAGCAGCTCCAGCGTGAGCTTTCGACCCGCACCTCCAAGCGACTCACCCTCGACGAGGTTGCCCGTCGCCAGGCTCTCGGTTCGTTCCAGGAACTCAATGTCATTGTCAAGGGTGACGTTGACGGCTCTATCGAGGCCCTCAGCGACTCCCTTATCAAGCTCTCCACTCCCGAAATCCAGGTCAATGTCATCCACAAGGCTGTCGGCGAGATTTCCGAGAGCGATGTCTCCCTGGCTGCCGCTTCCGAAGCCATCATCATCGGTTTCCAGGTGCGTCCCTCACAGGCCGCCCGTCGCGAGGCCGAGCGTGAAGGTGTCGAGATTCGTCTCTACTCGGTCATCTATCAGGCGATCGAGGAGGTCAAGGACGCTATGGCAGGTATGCTTGCTCCCGAACTGAAAGAGGAAATCACCGGTACCGCCGAGGTGCTGGAGACTTACAAGATTTCCAAGGTCGGCACCATCGCCGGAGCGATTGTCCGCGAAGGAAAAATCAAGCGCACCAACAAAGTGCGTGTCATCCGCGACGGTATCGTGCGCTACACCGGTGCCCTCGGTTCGCTCAAGCGCTTCAAAGATGACGCCAAGGAGGTTGTGGCAGGTCTTGAATGCGGTCTTTCCATCCAGGGCTACAACGACGTGCAGGCAGGAGACATCATCGAGGGCTTCGAGGAAATCGAAGTGGCCCGCGCACTCTGACGCAGTAACGGCGGAATCCCCGCTGCCAACTGAATATGCTTGCCCATATCAACATAGGCTCAAATATCGGCGACAGCCGCTCGGCAATCGAGCGGGCTGTCGCCGCTGTTTTCGCGCTTTCCCGAGGGATTACGCGCCGCTCGTCGCTTGTCGAGAGTGAGCCATGGGGCTTCGAATCCCCTCACAGGTTTCTCAATGTCGGGGTGGAGATAGAGACCCGGCTTTCCCCCGAAGAACTGTTGATGGAGCTGCAGGGTATCGAAAAGGGAATCTGTGACGACTCCCATCGCAACCCTGACGGTAGTTACCGCGACCGCATCATCGACATTGACCTCATCTTCATGGCCCGACGCGACGACACTCCCGAGGGATTGGAAACTGTCGTCAATGATTCCCCCTCGCTCACATTGCCCCATCCCCGCGCGTTGGAACGCCCCTTCGTGGTCGCTCCCATCCAGGAACTGCATCCCTCTCTCCAACATCCGGAATCTCTCTTTTTGAATCGCCCGTTAGCCTGAAAACGGCCCGGCGGAATAAATGTGCCAATGGTCGAGATTTATCATTGGCCGGATTGCAGACTTGCCGATTTAATTCCAGAATTACCAATTGAATTATAGAGTTTGGGTTGAGTTATAGGCGTGTCGATTGAATTACAGAATCGTGGCTGAATTATGGAATTATAGAATTATATTACTGTCCGCTAAACTTTATAGAGCAGCATAAAAATTAGGGCTGATTCCA
>URLF01000083.1 GCA_900548705.1 uncultured Porphyromonadaceae bacterium
TACTCGGGGAGGAGCCGCTGAGACCTGTGAGGTCGGCCTACATGCTGGAGGGAGGAAGCAGCCATCTGCTCGACACCTACCTCTCCCCCCTGAAATACACCGGATGGCATACGGCGTTCAGCTACGAGCGTGTGCAGGCGATGAAGTTCTCTCCTGAGAAATGGCGGCAGCAGCTCGACCTCGGAATAGAGGTGAATAACGCCGACAATCCCGCGCGGAATGCCTCGCTGCTTTACGGCAACCTCTCGGCCGGATGGTCGATGAGCCGTCTGTGGCGGCTCCCCTACCGGCTGACCCTCACCGTGGGGGGACGGGGAGAAGGGAACCTCGGCGCGATTTACTGCAACCGGAACAGCAACAACCCCGTGGCACTGAAAGCTGACCTCAACATCGGGGCCGTGGCGAGTATCGGCTGGGATGTGAAGCTGTGGCGGCTCCCGGTGGGGCTACGCTGGCAGACCTCGATGCCCCTGCTGGGGGTGTTCTTCGCGCCAGAATATGATGAGCTTTACTATGAGATTTACCTCGGCAACAGCCACGGGCTGGCCCATTGCGGATGGCCGGGCAATATGTTCAGATGGGACAACCTCGTTACCGCCGACCTCGGTCTGGGCAACACCTCCCTGAGACTCGGCTTCCGTTCGCGCATCTATTCCACCGAAGCCAACCATATCACCACCCGCACCTTCTCTTATTCCTTTGTCCTCGGGGTTGTCACCGACTGGCTGTCGGTCAGCCCGCGCCGCCCGCTTCCCGACAAGGACGCAAAGGTAGAGTGGGCATACTGAGTGAGAACCGACACCATAAGACTTACACCGTGACCATTAAGAAAACCATATATATCCTGCGCCTCGCCATCCTCCTGATGGCGGCTCCAGTCCTGACGGGATGCCATGATGTCGAGGAGTTTCCCGACGACCCGGTAGGCAATTTCGAGCAGTTGTGGACTATCCTTGATGAGCATTACTGTTTCTTCGCCTACAAGGATGTCGACTGGAACGAGGTGCATGACCGCTACCGCCAGCAGGTCAATCCGGCGATGACCCGCGAGGAACTGTTTGATGTCTGTGCCCGCATGCTCGACGAGCTGCGCGACGGCCATACCAACCTCTCCGCTCCGTTCAACACCTCCTATTACAGGAAATGGTGGAGCGATTATCCCCAGAACTACCAGCCGAGGGTAATCGAGGAGTATTATTTCAACTTCAACTACCGTCAGACCGGGGGCTTCACCTACGGCATACTCCCCGAGAATATCGGCTACATACATTATTCGAGCTTCGCCTATGGGGTGGGCGACGGCAACCTGGATGCCATCCTGGCCTACCTCGCCACTGCCGACGGACTGGTTTTCGATGTGCGCGACAACGGAGGTGGGTCGATGACCAATGTCGAGACACTGATAGCACGATTCACCCCCGTCAGGATACTTGCCGGGACCATATGCCACAAAAACGGCCCCGGCCACAATGATTTCTCCGAACCATACCCTTATTATTACAACCCGGCGGAAGAGGGACGCATAATGTGGGGAAAGCCGGTGGTGGTGCTCACCAACCGCTCCACCTTCTCGGCGGCCAATAACTTCGTCTCAGTGATGAAAACCCTCCCCAACGTCACAATCGTCGGCGCGACAACCGGTGGCGGATGCGGCATGCCCTTCTCCTCCGAACTGCCCAACGGTTGGGGAGTCAGGTTCTCCGCCTCTCCCGTCCGCGATCCCGATGGCAACCTCACCGAATTCGGCGTTGAACCCACCGAAGGCTGTGCCGTCGACATGGATCCCTACGCCGCCATCGAAGGCCGCGACACCATGCTCGACTTCGCCGTCTCCCGCCTCCTCTCCCCTATCCCCTGACCCGCCCCCACCCAAAAATCTCACGCAGATTCCGCAGGATTCTCGCGGATTCAATGAAAGGGTCTCACAGATTACACAGATTACACAGAAGCCATCCGGGCGTGTTTTTATCCGGATGGTTTCTGTGTAATCTGTGAGCCCCCTCCCCTAACTCCTTCTATGGGAAAAAGTCTCGCAGATTTCGCAGATTACGCAGAGGCCATCCGGGCGCGTTTTTATCCGGATGGCCTCTGCGTAATCTGTGTAATCTGCGAGACCCTTTTTCTTAATCCGTAATCTGCGAGACCCTTAAATTTTGATATATTGGATTCTTTACATATCTTTGCGAGCCTCTTTGACAAAAAGCCATTCCTCAACCTGTATGAAAACAAAAAACATCATATTCGCAATAATCGCGGTTATGGCCGCCATGATTTCCACCTCCTGCAGCGACAAATCATCCCGTGAAACCGCAGATGGAGACAACATCTTCGAAGAAGCCGTGTTCATAAAAGCCTGCCCGAAAGGTGACGGCCAGATGTCCGTCACAGTGGTCAACCCCTGGGACTCGACCGGAGTGCTGGCAGAATATCTTCTGACCAACCCGGGGACAACACCCGCGACAACACAGGAGGGCCAGACAAGACTCCAGCTTCCCATGAAGAGGCTGATTGTCTACTCGGCTGTCCACGCGGCGTTGCTCGCCGAACTCGGCTACGCCGACGCGATAGTCGGAGTGGCCGACGCGGCATACATAAAGACCCCGGCAATCGTCGAGAGACTCGCCGACGGACGTATCACCGACATCGGCTCGTCAATGGAGCCATCGCTCGAAAAAATCATCTCCCTGAAACCTGACGGCATACTGATTTCCCCCTTCCAGAACGCCGGCCACGGGGTGGTAGACAAAGCGGGAGTGCCGGTGATTGAATGCGCCGACTACATGGAGACCACACCGCTCGGACGTGCCGAATGGTCGAAATTCTACGCGATGCTTGTCGAAGGCATCGCTCCGACCAACGACCGGATTTTCAAAGAGTCGCGGGAGCAGTATGACGCGCTGGCGAAGAAAGCGGCAGAGTTCCCCGACAAACCGAAAGTCATCACCGAACTGCAAAACAACGGCACATGGATGATGCCCGGCGGCGAGAGCTACGCGGGCCGACTGCTGATGGACGCCGGAGCCACCTACCCCTTCGCGGGCAACAAATCCCCCGGTTCGATTCCCATGAACTATGAAAAGGCGTTCATGGCTGCCCAGGATGCTGACTTCTGGCTCGTCAAGAGTTTCGGCGAGGAGATGACCCTTGACGACATCGCTGGCAACCATCCCCTTAACAAACGCATCTGGGCCTACGCCAACAAAGGCATCTACTACGCCAACACCGCCCGCTCCAACCTATTCGAGGAGACCCCCTTCCATCCCGAACGCCTCCTGCGCGACTATGTCGCCATCTTCCACCACACCGGCGACTCCCTCCGCTACTACACCCCCATCCACTGACTCCTCCCCAAAAATCATTGACCATTTAATCAATACCTCTTTTTAATCAATACCTCTTTATATCTCCCCCATTCGGATTGGAAAATATCTGAATGGGGGATTGAACATTATGAGAAAACTTTTGAAATATTCTTCTTGGTTGATTCTGACAAAGTAGCAATTTGTCCTACGGGGAGGGGGTTGGGGACAGTAACTTTGCAGTGTGGAAAACAGACCACAGACTCTGAATTAGTAACTTTTATCTTTTTTACAACTATGACTACCACAACTATTACTACCACAAAGACATCTACCGAGACCCGCAACGCCAACGCAATCAATGACGCTGTCAACAATGCCGCCACCATCGCCGAGGAAGCGAAAGTGAAAGTGGCGAAATCACTTGCCGCGATTCCTGAGGAGGGATTCCGCAGTTCGCGGCAGATAAAGGAGATAATCCTCCATTGCTCCGCCACGAAAGAGGGAGCTGATTTCTCGGCGGCGGACATTCGCCGATGGCATCTCCAGCGGGGATTCAACGATATCGGCTACCACTTTGTGGTCAGGCTTGACGGTACTGTCGAACGCGGACGCGACATCAATGTCACGGGCGCACATTGCCTGAACCACAACAAGCGGTCTATCGGCATCTGCTATGTCGGCGGACTTGACCGTGCGGGACGACCGGCCGACACCCGTACCGACGCTCAACGTCTGGCGTTACCGGCCCTCATCAGGAAGTTGCGCCGCCATCATCCCTCGGCCCCCATCCACGGCCACAGGGAGTTCGCGGCCAAGGCCTGCCCCTGCTTCAACGCCGCTGAGTATGCCAACCTCCCGGCTGCGCCCCCTGATGACAGTCCGGCGTGACACTTCCTGCCTGCTCACCGCGACCCGATGACAAGCAGAAGCAGCCCAACCAACAGTATCGACAGGTCTATGAGCTTGGCCTTCACATCCTTCTCCCCGAGGGCTATCACCCCGTAGAAGAAGGAGACGATGACGCTCCCCCGGCGTATCATCGACACGACCGCAATCATCGACCCCGGCAACGACAACGCGTAGAAATAGGCGATGTCGGCGACAGTCAGGAACACCGAAATCAGCAATATCGGCCACCGCCACACAAACCGTCCGCCGCTATCCCCGGCGTGGCTCCTCATCAGCGCGAACAAGACAGTCCCCATTATCAGGAACTGATAAAATGAATACCACGCCTGCACCTCAAGGGGCTGGTAGCTGCGCAGAAGATATTTGTCGTAAAGCGCACTTACCGCCCCCATGACGGCAGCCCCCACACTCATCCACAGCCAACGGCTGTTATGCAGAGTGAATCCCTCCTTGCGCCCTATACGGGTGATGAAGAACAACGAGAAGAATCCCAGGGTGACCCCTCCCCATTGCCAGAGGTTGAGCCTCTCGCCAAAGACCAGCAACGCCCCGACAAGCACCAGCACCGGCCGGGAGGCGGCTATCGGTGACGCTATGGTCAGCGGCAGATGCTTGATACTGAAATATCCCAGCAGCCACGAACTTAGCACTATCAAGGCCTTTAGCACTATCATGCCGTGGGCTGCGGGGTCATTCCCGAACCCAAACTCCCCCTTCGCCACCCCGCTGATGATCACCGGTGACATCAGTAGGGTACAGAAGAGGGTGTTGAGGAACAGCACAGCCAGGACATTGTTGCCCCTGAGCGACACCTTCTTGGATATATCGTAAAAGCCAAGGCACAAAGCCGACAGCAACGCGAGCGTTATCCACATAATCTTTCTATAATTTTATCAACCAATTGATACCATTTCCATGAAACCGACTGCAAAATTACAAAATATCTCCGTCATCCCCTCTCCCCATCCCTCCCCCAATTCCACCCCCCATCTCTCCCATTCCTCCCATAATTCCCATAATTCCCAATTCTCCCTCCCCTCCCCCATAGTCCCCGACTTTTCAGCAATCGTTTGGAAAGATGGATTTTTTGACGTAAATTTGCGCTGTCCGTTTCCGGCAACCCTGCGCAGGCTTGCGCGACGCCAGCGGGAAGAGTCCCCACGCCGCGCTCCCTCAGCCCCGCGATGCTCCGGTCACGGATGAAAAAGCGTTATTGGCGCTTTGTTCTTGACGATTAGGAATCTCGCAAATTCATACGACAGTCAAGGATGAGGCAATGATAGACGCACGTTGATTCTATGCCATCATTGTTCACGTCCAGGCCATCCACCCTGTGCGCGGACATATGTCATACATCCGCGTGGGCTCTGCGTTGCTCGTTCTACTGTCGTGGGCAATGCGAGAGCCTCTAATCGTGGGACGAGCACCGGTTGGGTTCCCACGCGTTTTCCATTTTCCCTCATACATACTTTCCCTTTCATCATTTTTCTTCCGCCGGGAACCGCGAAGAGCTCATCTTTAACCCCATCTCACTATGATGCGACAATTACTTTCCCGGCTGCGAGCCTGTTCGCACCCATCGGCATGGCTCATCATGCCCCTCCTGTTGGCCCTCCTCCTGCCGGCCAAATCAAACGCGGCTACTTTACCTGCCGGCGACCCCGACCATGAATTCACCGTCGACCATGTGACTTACAAATGTTACTTCAAACAAAAGTTCGAGTCTTCCAATCCAACTCCGACCACCAAAGGGACAATGTATTATGACGTATATGCTGTCCCTGAAAACACTGACATAACCCATGCCGCCATAAGGCTCAACTGGGGTTGGGATCTTGAGGACTATATTCCAACCGACGAACCTGGTTACAGACCTTGTCAATATCATTATACAACCAAATTGGACTCCGGTTCATGGGGAAGCTGCAATTCATTAAAACGCCTGGAACTGATTGTAGCCCAAAGGTCGTTCAACGATAATGACTTTAACACCACGGACTTGGCGCCGCTTAATCAGCTCCCCTCCCTGACTATGATTTTTGTGACGGGAGGAAACTATTATACTTCCGAAACACAAAGCCCCTATCACATCTTCAAGAACACCAGCTCTAAAGTGACGTTTTATTCCAATCTGACTCTATATAAAGGCTCCAAATCTTATCTCCTTCAGAAAACATCAATAGGTGAATTCGCCTCCTCCCTGTTGGTGGAGAACACTCTTGACAAGGATATGGAGAACTGTAACTCGACGGGATGTTCTCCAAAAGTGGAAGTGAGTGGAGCCCATACGGGGCCAAATCCAACATTCTACCCGGTCACCCATAATGAGACCGGAAAGATGACCACCCCGTTGATTGGCAAATTCTATTATCGGCTAAGCATCAACGAGCTGGTAGGCAAGCATTACATAGATTTCATAAACAAGCCCATCGAATTGGGAGCCGATATTTTCGAAGAATGTTTTGAGTTCAAGAGAGGCATGGCTTACGAAATCATGCGACTGAACAATTCGAAGATTTCCGAATACGGATACAAGAACATCCATGTAATAGACGCCTCGAATGCGAATGGCTCCCCCCTCAATAGCAATGCTGACGGTTCTTATTTCCTGCCTAAAGGCAAGTACCATATCCATTTGAGATATGACAATATATATATGAGAGTCGAACACGAAGTCGAGGCATGGGATGCCATCGGGCTTCAGATTACTACGACTCCACATAGCGTCAGCGTCAAGGCGTCTGTTGATTCCTCGCTTGACGAGCTCAATGACGGAGCTGTGTACGGCATAGCGGAAATCAACGATAACGGCGATGTCATCCGGTTTGTACCTTTCGACGAAAACTCCAACGCCACCCTCATTCAGTCCGAGCACAAATTCAAGACAACTGATGCTTACAATGTTGATACGTACCAGCAATCCCACCCCTTCGAGAATATTATCAGGTGGTCGTTATGTTCAAAAGTAAGCGGTCATTTTGTTCTTTCCATGCCAAGGAATCCGTCATACGACAATCAGAGCTGGAGCTGCTTCTCCCTGAAACACACCGACAGTGTAGTCATTGGGTTCGACCCGCTGCGCTCAAATGGATACATCTCCGACAAAAACAAATGCGGCGTAATCTACAATGGCCACAAATATAAACCTCAAAGCAACGAGTCCTGGCAAGTGGAGATTCCCGATCTCCTCCCCGACGCATATAACCGTATCCAGCTTTTTTATGAATATGACGGGGTGGAATATGTGTCGAATGAAATTTCCGTGAGAACAGCTCAGATAAAAGTCACACCTTCAGTTTCGCCAAAAACTCAGTCGGCGACCGTGAAATTCGGCTTGACTTCTTTTTCGCAAAATCAAGGAGAAATTGAATATGACAACTGGAAGGTTTACACAAAGTATCCTGAAAAATGGGTCAACGTTGACGTCGAGCCGACAGGCAAAAACATTTTCGAGATATCGGGCCTGACCCCATGGGAATCTTATATCCTGTATGTGGACTGCTATTACCGCAGGAAATCAGACGGCACGAGGACGCAAATTTCATCCACCCTACAGGTCTCTTTCTCCACACCCGCTGTGAAATGGAACAACGGGGAGGCGCAGGCGCTGACCACCACCAAAGCCAGACTGACCTATTCGACGAATCTTGAAAATATGGCTGACACTTATGTCGAATGGCGCAGGGTTGACGCGCCGTCTGTGGTTCAAAGCACCAAGGCCGTCTGTCCGGTGGTCGAGGGCCGTCTGGTCGGCGTGCTGAACAACCTGAATCCGGATGTATATTATCAGTTCCGACCGGTCTACGAGAATGGTTCAACGAAAGTCTATGGTGATTGGGTCGGTATTTTCACCGGGGATGCCAATGTATGGTTCGACCCGGAAGTTGAGACCCGTCCGGCCCGCGTCCGGGGCAACGGCCCCGTCACATTGCGCGGTTCCGTATTGCCCGGGAGCGGTGAAATCAGCGAGCAAGGCTTCGAAATCTGGCCGAGCGAGGAACCATCTTCCGCCGGAATGTCCGCGCCCCATCGTGCGGAATCAGCCCACCGTTTCGTGACTTGTGACGGAATAAGCATGTCAGTTGACATATCCGACCTCGCAGGCGGCACCACTTACGTTTACCGTACTTATGCCAAAGTCAACGGCGTTATACACACAGGCAATGAAGAGACATTCGACATCCCCGGCACCGGAGCCGTCGATGGCATCGCTGTCGATGAGGAGACACCGGAGGTGGTAGGTTACTACAACCTGCAGGGTGTCCGCTCGGAGCGTCCTTTCGATGGCATGAACATCGTTATCTACTCCAACGGGAAGACCGAAAAGCGCGTCTTCAAAAACCTGTAACCCTCATTATACGAATGAACTGCACCTAAAAGTCCATAACAAGACTTTTGGAATGCAGTTCATTCCCAGACATCCTTCAATTATCCCATCTCATTGTTTTTTTCAACAAATCAGGAAGCACAATATTAAAATTCAATCAATTATGATGTCACGACTACTATCCCGCCTGCGGACTCAATTGTGGGTTCTCGTAACCATCTCAATTTTGCTCGTCATCTCTTACCCGGCGCAGACTTATGCCTCGGAAATCGCTGACAAAGCCCCCCACAACAGCTCGACGTTAACGCTCACTCATATTGATTTGTATTTAGAGGATTATGATGGAGTAGGTGGTGATATGACAGGAATAGCTGAAGTTACCTTTGATGAAAATGAACCAAGCGGATACAAGGTGCTGCAATATGTAAATTTTGATGGTAACGGAAAAGCGTCCTTTAACCCCTATACGAAGACATTCCGTAGCAATGCGCATCAAATACTCGCGGAAATGATATTTGGCGCAGACCGCAGTGAATTCTATTACCATTTTTATTGGTACTGGGATTGGGACTTCCTTTTATGTCCATATCTTCTTGATTCAGACAATACTCCAACCTTAATTTATGAACCTGATTGGGTTCGCGCATGGGGTGCAAATCCGGAGTTTGACAATGTCCAAAAAGATGCGGGGCATGGGTATCCAAACCATATATCTTTTAAGGTAGACCAATTAAAAGAAGTTCACCCTGGCCTAACAAACTATGGTTTCATTGATGCTGACGGGAACAAGACAAAGGATGGTATTATTGAGCTTATTCCACATTATTATTTCTCCAATGAGTACACCACGTTCAAAATATATCTCGAAATTGATGGGAAAGAATATCATTCTGACCTTAGCCTGAAAGTTCCGGGAGTAATGCCACTCACTTGCGAAACATCCACCCAAACGGCTAAACTATCTAACAAGGATTCCAATGGCCATATCATATCTGACATTGACAATGAATTCGGCCACCGGGAATATGAGGAAATGAAGTTGACGCTGGAGAATGGAAAGGCTTTTCTTCCACATAAGACGGGGGACTGTGAGTACACATTCCGCCATCTGCCCCCGGACACTGAGTTTGAAGTAACATTCATCCCTTATTATGTCCAGCATTCAACCGGAAAGCGTATGAGGATTGACCGGGGCATACAACCGGTAATCACAGGGAAAACCGCGACTCCATATTGGACGGGTGGAAGATGCCAGCTGGTTTCCTCCAACAAGGCGAGGGTCATGTACCCGACAAACCTTGAGCAAACGACTGACTCTTATGTGGAATGGCGCGTGGCCGGCTCAACTGATGAGACTGACATACACAAGGCGGAGGGGCCGGTGGTGAACGGCCAGCTGATTGGAATACTGGAGGGGCTTGACCCGACGGCCAATTATGAGTGTCGTCCGGTATATGAGATTGACGGCAGAAGGTATGCCGGAGATTGGGTGCAGGTCTCCACGGCTGGGGCCGAGGGTTGGTATGAACCGGCAATTTACGCGCAACCGTCAGAAATCGAGGAGGATGAATCCGTGACTTTGCGCGGGGCGGTGCTGCCGGGGAGCGGCGAGGTGACCGAACAAGGCTTCGAGATCTGGCCGCAGGAGACGGCGCAAAACACGGGAGGGGCTGCAGGTCATCGGGCGCAGGCATCCCACAGGTTTATCCCCTGCGAGGGTATCAGCATGTCGGCGAATCTCTCCGACCTCACTCCGGGCAGCACATATCTTTACCGCGTTTACGCCAAGGCCGATGGCAAGACCGTCACCGGGGACACGGCTTCAATCTCTGTCCCGGGTGGTGTGTCGGATATAGGGCGCGTGACTGTTTTCGAGGAGGAGACCCCGGAGGTGGTAGGTTACTACAACCTGCAGGGTGTCCGCTCGGAGCGTCCTTTCGATGGCATGAACATCGTTGTCTACTCCAACGGAAAGACCGAAAAGCGCGTATTCAAAAACCTGTAACATAACTTTGATATTCCCGCGTCTGTGTGTCAACCTTTATTTTGTTGACACACAGACTTTATTATGACCATTAATAATACCACGAGGGGATTCACGCAATCCCACGGGGAGATTCTCTCCGACGATTCCGGAGGAATCCTTTGTCTGAATAGCCGTGGGTTGGCGCGAGTGCAAAGCCCCCTTTTGGGGGCTGGCACGAAGCGGCGACCCACGGTTGTGTTTCGCCCAAAAATGGAAGTCGGGAGCAATCATTTTTGACATCACAGTTTTTGCCGGATATCAAAAAAGATTCCTCCGGAATCCGTCACTCCTCTCCGATGACCGT
>URLF01000084.1 GCA_900548705.1 uncultured Porphyromonadaceae bacterium
CCGCCGATAGCATTCCCCTCCGCGCCCAAATCGGTCACCTGCTTGGCCGCTTCACGACGCAAGTCAGGGAAGGTGCAACCCTGCACAATGGGGAAAAATGCCTGGGAATATCCATACAAAGGCTCAGTCTCATTGAAATGCTTCCACCCTCGGCGTAGCCATTTCATTGTCAAATCAAGTGACTTGCGGGCATATCCCCATTCGGAAGTCCCCGGGGGACATTCATCAAGGGCCATCATAATGTCCGATCCGATTTCACGCTGGATATCGACAACCCTTTCAGGTGTGAACAGATGTTTTGAGCCATCGATATGGCTTCGGAACCACGCCCCCTCTTCCGTGAGCTTGCGGCGTTCCGAAAGGGAAAACACCTGGAAGCCACCTGAATCAGTCAGGATGGGCCGTTCCCATCCCTCAAACTTATGCAGACCGCCGGCTTTGCGCAATATTTCCGTTCCCGGACGCAAATAGAGATGGTAAGTATTGCCGAGAATAATCTGAGCCTTTATATCATCGCGGAGCTCGCGGGCATGGACACCCTTGACGGCTCCGACAGTTCCGACAGGCATAAAAACAGGAGTCAGGATTTCACCGTGGCCGGTCGAAATCCTGCCTGCTCGGGCGGCTGTCCCACCCGGATTGGCTTCCAGTTTAAAATCCATTCGAATATTTGAAAATCCTATATGACCGCAAAGTTAGTGATTTTTTCCCGAAGGAAAAAGGATTGGGACGCGCGGCTATGTTTGAGAAAAAATTCGTAACTTTGCAGGATAAGCAACCTCGCAGGCTTTCTGCCTGCCCAATAACCGTTTAGTTATGAGTTTCAAAGACAGATTTCTCAACTTGCCTCCGGTGACCAAGAATCTGCTGATCATAAACATAATAGTATATCTGTTTATGGCCCTTGTGCCTCGTGCGGGGATGCAGATTGAACAATACGGAGCCTTGTATTACTTCACATCCGACCAGTTCCTTCCCTGGCAGCTGGTCAGCTATATGTTTATCCACGCCAATTTCTGGCACTTATTCTTCAACATGTTCTCCCTGTGGATGTTCGGCGTGATTGTGGAACGCACACTCGGCTCACAGAAGTTTCTCCTGTACTATATCAGTTGCGGACTTGGAGCTGCATTGATTCAGGAAGGGGTATTCGCCCTGATGATCAACCATTATGCCGGACTTTTCAGCAACGGGGATGCGCTTTGCGGACTGCTGCGTGAAAGCCATGTCACATATGGCCAGCTCTTTGACCTTGGCATAAATCCCGACGAACCCGCCGTGGGCGCGCTTCTTGGTCTTTATCATACACCGACAGTCGGAGCCTCCGGTGCCATATACGGCATACTGCTCGCTTTTGGGTTCCTGTATCCCCAGATGAGAATTTACCTGATGTTCCCGCCCGTCCCAATGAAAGCGCGCACAGCTGTGATTATGTTCGCTGCCATCGAACTACTTCTGGGTATTTACAACAGCCAGGCTGACACCGTCGCACATTTCGCCCATCTCGGCGGGATGCTGATTGGTATAATTATCCTACTTTGGTGGAAAAAGTCAGGTACTCTACGCAGTCTATATTGAACTGAGCAATTATGTCTAAAACAGCCCGCGCGACACTCTATCTGGTGACTGCCAATCTGGCCGTCTACCTCATCGTGCTGTGCGCGTGGATTGTGAAAGGGTTCTTCCCGGAATTGACAGAGGATGTCATCCGTATCCTGTCGTTGTGTCCCTCTTTCTATGGATATTACCTCGCCCCTTGGTCCATCGTGACATATATGTTCACCCATCTGAGCTTTGTGCATTTGACAGTCAACATGCTCTGGCTTGTCGGATTCGGCCCTATGATGAAGGCAGGATGGAAATGGACCGTCATCACCTACTTGGCTGGCGGAATCTGCGGGGCACTCGCATTTATGGTCGCCGCAGCGACAAGTGGCAACAACGTGAATGATTTGGCCGGCGCTTCAGCATCCGTCATCGCGGTGGTGATTGCTACTGCCTGCCTCTCTCCCGACAGGCAGCTCCGGCTTTTCCTTGTCGGAAATGTCAGGCTCAAATGGATTGCCCTGCTCGCCACTGTCACGATATTCCTTGCCTCCAACTCTTTCTCTCCGGTCACTGCCGCCCATATGGGAGGCATGCTTGCCGGCATAGCGATAGGATTCGGGCTGAGACTGCGTGAACGGATTCTCACCAACAAAGCGATGGAATCTGCCCGACAGCGGACCAGACGCATGAGCCTGCTCCACAAGGCGACACAATCCGGTTTCGCATCGCTGTCAGAACCAGAACGTCTCGAACTATTCAATCTAAAGAACATAAATGTGAATCAACGCTGACACATTTTTTATTCCGTAATCATCAACCGTGAACAAGGAGACTATACTGAAAATACTGACAATTTCCGGATATGTGATCAATGGGCTGCTTATGCTGGTAACACTTATGGCCGCATATGGAGGAGTTGTCAATCCGGAGACATCAACCATACCGGCGATTCTCGCCATGACCTTCCCGTTATGGTTAGGTCTGACAATCGTGGCCTTGGTGATTGATCTGATCTTCAACCGACTTATGGCCATAATTCCGGGGGCAACGGTAATATTGTGTCTCGGGCCAATCCTGAGTTTCTGTCCATTGAATCTTTCCCGGGAGAAACTGACTCCGGAAGAGGAAGCCCGCAGCTTCACCTTCATGAGTTACAATGTCTACGGACTCAATGACTACCATCTTCCATTACCGACCACAAAAGACACCACGAACCTCTTTAATGAGGCCATGGCAGGGAAGTCGAATCCCACGATGTCATATATTTTAAAGCAAGACGCCGACATCGTATGCCTTCAGGAATTCTGGTGGACTCTCAAGCCTAACCACCGACGAATCTCCCCCGCACTCCTTGATTCCATTTTTGACGCTTATCCTTATCGAGTGATGGGAGCGGGCAACGCGGTGATTTCAAAATTCCCCATATATCCGGTCAAACTCCCCAAGCTCAACGACCCATCTGCATTTCATATCGCAGTCGTCGCGGAGATACAAGGCCACCGTACCCTCATCGTCAGCGCCCACCTTCAGTCCATCGGCCTGGATTCATCAGACAAAGCCCTTTACCATGAAATCACAGAAGGGGAAGGAGGACGCAAAGCCATATCAGGAGCCAAACGGAAACTGCTATCCAAACTGTCGACAGCTTTCCGCAACCGTGCCGAACAGGCCAAACTGATAAGGCAACAGATAGACTCCATAGGTATAGAGAATGTGATAATTGCGGGGGACTTCAACGACATCCAGGATTGTTACGCTATCAGGCAACTTGCCCGCGATGATTTCAAAAGCGCGTTTGCGATGGCCGGTTTCGGACCGGTAATCACATACCACGCCAACCGTTTCTATTTCCAGATAGACCATATATTATATCGTGGAAAACTTGAGGCCATCGATTTCAAGAAATTTGACTTTGACCGCTCAGACCACTACCCTATCCAAGCTCGCTTCTTATGGTCACAGAAAGCGCCACAGGTCGACCGTCATCTCAAAGGGATAGACCTCATCAACCGCCAGTGAACTTAGCCACATAGATACTTAATAAACACCCTAATCCATAACCCCAAAGTAGCTTATGAAACCAATCATTTTCGGATTCTGCTGCATGGCAGCCGCCGGTATGGTCTTCCTCTCCGGATGCGGCAAGCAGGAAAGGGAAAACCCTTTCATGAAAGCCTACGACACCCCCTACGGCATCCCTCCCTTCGAGGAAATCCAGATTTCCGACTACGAACCGGCGTTTGATGCCGGTATCGCCGAGGCCAAGGCTTCTATCGACTCGATAACAGCCAACACCGAGGCTCCTTCTTTTGACAACACGATTCTGCCGCTCGACAATCTCAGCCCGACACTCGACCGTGTTGTGTCGGTGATGTTCGCATTGGCTGAGGCAGACGCGTCTCCCGAACTGGCAGCCGTAAACGAGAAGCTTATGCCCAAATATACGGCATTCACGGACGAGATGATGATGAACCAGGCTCTGTTCGCCCGTGTCAAGACTCTTTACGAAAACATCGACACTGTAAACCAGCCTCTCGACGAACGTCGTGCCATCACCGACACCTACACCCAGTTTGTACGTCGCGGTGCCCTCCTGTCCCCTGAGAAACAAGCCAAACTGAAAGAGGTCAACGGAAAACTTACCGATCTCTATCTGAAATACAACAAGAACCTTCTCAACGCCAACAACACCTTCGAGATTGTCGTTGACAAGAAGGAAGACCTCGCAGGACTTCCTCAGACCACCATCGACAATGCTGCCGCCGAGGCAAAAGAACGCGGCAAAGAGGGCAAATGGGTGTTCACCCTCCATGCCCCCAGCCGTCTGGCAGTGCTCCAGTACGCCGACAACCGCGACCTACGCGAGAAAATGTGGAAGGGCTATACCACCAACGCCACAACCGGTGACAATGACAATCGCCCTGTCATCAACCAGATTCTCAAAGAACGTGCCAAGAAAGCCGCCCTGCTCGGCTACAAGGATTTCGCATCCTATATGACAGCTGACAAGATGGCCAAGACTCCCGAAGCCGCCGAGGAACTTCTCATGAAGATATTTGTTCCCGCCAAGAACAAGGTGGCCGAAGAGGTAAAGGTCATGCAGGAACTCAGCAATTCACTCGGCAACAATTTCGAGATAGCACCTTGGGACTACTACTATTTCGCCGAAAAGGTACGTCAGAGAGATTTCGCCCTTAACGAGGCTGAAATCCGTCCCTACTTCGCTGTGGACTCTGTACGCAAGGGCATCTTCGCCATGGCAAACAGACTTTATGGTCTGACCTTCGAGGAGATGCCTGACGCGCCGAAATATCATCCCGATGTCAAGGTTTACGATGTGAAGGATGAGAAGGGCGAGCATCTCGCAGTCTTTATGACCGACTACTTCACCCGTCCGTCAAAACGCCAGGGCGCATGGATGGAGGAACTGAAAACCTCATGGGTAAATCCTGACGGCACTGTTGAGCGTCCCATCATTTACAATGTGGGCAATTTCGCACCTCCCACAGCCGATGCCCCGGCACTGCTCACCATCGACGACGTCCAGACCATGTTCCACGAATTTGGCCACGGGCTTCACGGAATGCTCTCGCGTGTAAGGCTCAAGAGCCAGAGCGGCACATCGGTAGATCGTGATTTCGTGGAGTTCCCCTCCCAGTTCCATGAACACTGGGCCTTCGATCCTGAAATGCTCAAAGTCTACGCCCACCATTATAAGACAGGCGAACTGATTCCTGACTCGCTCGTGCAGAAAATCAACGCCGCCTCCAAGCACAACATGGGCTTCATGACAACCGAACTTGCCGGAGCTGCCCTTCTTGACCTCAAATGGGGACATCTCAATCCTGAAGGGGACATCGATGTGGACGCTTTCGAGAAGCAGGTTGCTGACGAGTTAGGCATGCCCGCCCAGCTCACCTTCCGCTACCGTTCTCCCTATTTCAAGCACATTTTCGGAGATGATGGCTATGCTTCTGGATATTACACATATCTCTGGGCCGAGGTATTTGATGCGGATGCCTACGAGCTTTTCCGCGAAAAGGGCGTATTCAATCCCGAACTCGCAGGAAAAATCAAACACATACTTGAAAGTGGAGCAGCCGAAGACCCGATGGTGCTTTACGAATCTTTCGCAGGACGCAAACCTTCTGCTGATGCCATACTCCATCAGCGTGGCCTTGTGAAATAAGCCCGGCTCCCGATTGAGCAATCCACATTTTATAAAATTCCGACCTTAACTAAAAAAATCCGGACATGCTGTAATATGCGTGTCCGGATTTTTCATATTTGCCCTGTTGAAAATTTGTCCACACGCCATCTTAAAATCGCAACTGTATGATGTAGACCATATTTCTACTATTTTTAGCCATTGCAGCCACAGCCTTTACAATCTGTAAGAATTGTCCCTACCGCTTAACCCTCATTTAGAATTGTTAAAAACTGTAACACTCTACCAGCTCTTTCAAAATTTACATTTTTGTATTAATTTTGCGCTTGAAAACTCTTTTTACCACAACATCATAACTTTGTTTAGGCATGGCTACCAACCCTGTTTCTACTTTGGCCGAAGATTGTGGCATTAAGGTCCACATCGGTTCTCTCATAAGCGATGAACTACGCCGTCAAAGGCGTCCGGCCGCCTGGCTGGCCCAGGAAATCTGCTGCGACCGCACCAATGTTTACAAAATTATGAGGAAGGGCTCTATCGATACGGAGTTATTATGCAGGATTTCCGTAGCTCTTTCCCACGACTTTTTCGCTGAATTACAATCAGCTTGCGGATTCACCAAGCCGCGTCGCCGCGACTGACGCCATCCAGGCTGCCTGCGAATCAGTTTTATCCGGCCCCCGCCATATGTAACAATGACATTGGCGGGAGCCGGTCGCATATATTGGTCCATGAACATTTTCCGGGTATATATCTGTTTTACTCATATCTGTGGGAAAACTCACCAATCTTTCCACTCCATACATTGCCACCAATTCGTGCTGATAAGTAAAACATAACCGTTCGAGAAAATGATTGCCAGATATATTTCTTTTCTTCTGTTTATCTTCCTCATTGCAAAAGGGAGTGAAACCGCTGCCACAACCGAATCCTCCACATCAACTATGGAAGGCACCCCAAGCCGGATAAACACCCTCTTCATCGGTTATGACCTCTACACCCTCCGGACTAAAGATGCCGCGACTTTCAGCCTCAACGGATTTGTGGCAGGATATTCGATTGATTTCAGGATAACCACACATCATCCCCTCTATCTTGGCACTGGTCTCGACGCCCGCTTTACAACCCGTGACAAAACATTTCATGACACCAACACATATGATGCGATAAAAGCAAAAGTTTCCACCCACTTTCTAAATTTCAACATCCCAATCAATCTCTCCTACCGTCTGCCTTTGTCTGAAACTTTCAACATCACTCCACAACTTGGTCTTGACTTCAGAGTACAGGCCATCGGCAAACGTACCACTACCATTTCTTACCCCTCCGGAGCGCATGTCCCATCGGCAAGTGTCAGCGGATTCACCCCAGGAAGTGTGAATCTGTTTTCGAGGAACATACTGGGAGAGCAAGCTCTCCGTCGCTTCCAAGCCGGATGGCATGCAGCACTGAAGCTGCAATATGACCAGTTCGTGCTGGGCATCTCATATGGCACCGACTTCGCAAAACTCCGTAACGAGCTTGGCTCATCCAATCTTCTGGTCAATCTCGGTTATGTCTTCTGACATATACTTCGTTCTACATTATGTCCTCATTTCTCTGGTCATTAAGACCAAAAGATTACTCTTTTTGCATTTTTATCAATTAAAATTAGCTAATTTTAAAAAATTAGCTTAACTTTGCGGCGCAATTGAGTCTCATAGCATACAGTTACCAGCTGTTTTCTTAAGGTTACATGCAACCAATCAGGTTTTACTAAATTTCTAAAAAGCACTGAAAAAGATGATTCTTGCCGCTGCTATCGCAGCCGTTTCCGTGTCACCGGTTCTCGCGCAGGACAACAATTTCGCACCCGCCGCAGGGGAATTTTCTGTGGAAGTTCAGTTCAATCCTTTCTCCAACGACTTCGGCACATTCAAGCTTGACCAGCTCAAGGGACGCTACTTCCTCTCCGACAAAGACGCCGTCCGTTTCGGAATCGGCTTCGGCTTTGACAACGTAAAGACCACTCCCGACCCTGACAACAATGACGAGATATGGTCGAAAGGCAAGCTTGGAACATTCTCAATCGACCTCGGCTACGAACGTCATTTCTTCAACTACAAACGCATCGACCTTTACGCCGGTGCTGGTCTGGGCTACGCCCTCCAAAGTGTCAGCGCGACCAACCAGTGGCTTGACGGCGACGACAAGCTCCGCGAGACCAAAATCTGCAACGCGATGACCACCGACAATCCCGCATATGAGGAGCGCAGCTACAACGAATTCAATATCAAAGCCTTCACCGGCATCGACTTCTTTGTATACAAAGGTCTCTTCGTCGGCGCTGAACTGGGCATCAAATTTGGGTTCCAGAGCTACCCAGGTTACTATGTCAAAGGTGGTTACAATGACAATGGTGTCTGGAGCGACAGCTATGAGTCTGACAAGCGGAACAAAGTCAATGGCATCAAACTTTCTACTTATGTAGAACCCGCCCTTCGTCTCGGCTGGGCATTCTGACATACCGCATAGACAATATCACTTGTCTTTTAAAGAAACCTCCGGGAATTTTTTTCATAAATTTCCGGAGGTTTCTTTTGGGGAGTTGAGAAATAATAGCTACCTTTGCGGGGTGAAATTTTCCAATATGGACATTCCGAAATTTTCAACCCCAACCGCCGCTGAAAAGCTTCGTTTCACAAAGATGCACGGCATCGGAAACGACTACGTCTATATCGACTGCACAAGCGGCTCCCCCTCCAACCCCGAGGCTTTATCAATCCTCCTCAGTGACCGTCACAAAGGTGTCGGAGGAGACGGCATCATCCTTATTTGCCCCTCTGAATGCGCGGATTTCAAGATGCGCATTTTCAACGCCGACGGCTCGGAAGCAAAAATGTGTGGCAATGGCTCACGCTGCGTAGGCAAATACGTCTATGACAACGGCCTCACCGATAAACTGAATTTAACGCTCGAAACTCTTTCGGGCGTTAAATATTTAACCCTCCACCCCGGCAGCGACGGGAAGATAGAAAGTGCCACGGTGGATATGGGAGCTCCCGAACTGAATCCGCCATCCATCCCTGTCATCGCCGACAGCAATATCGAAATACCCGTCGAGGCAGAGGGGAAATCCTTCAAGATTACAGCCGTCTCAATGGGCAATCCCCACGGTGTCATCATTGTCGACAATCCCGACATGATTGACATCCACGCTATCGGGAAAACGCTCGAACACCATCCGATGTGGCCAGACCGGGCGAATATCGAGTTCGCCCAGGTAATCAATCCCAAAGAAATAAGAATGAGGGTATGGGAACGCGGAAGCGGCGAGACCCAGGCTTGCGGCACAGGCGCATGCGCCACAGCTGTGGCTGCCTCCCTTCTTGGTCTTGCAGACAGTGAAGGGGTCACCGTCCATCTTCTCGGAGGAGACCTTGAGATTTCCCGTGATTCACAGACGGGCCATATCCTGATGAAAGGGCCTGCCACCACTGTATTCACCGGAGAGATGGACGTGCCTGCCGGATTGCTTTAACCACACCAAAACACAGACGACATACATATGTTCACGATAAACGAGAACTTCTGCATATTGCCGGAGAGCTATCTGTTCTCCGAGGTTGCGCGTAGAATCAACGCATTTAAGGAATCCCACCCCGAAGCCGATATCATCAGGATGGGAATCGGGGATGTCACCCTCCCCCTCTGCCCTGCCGCCATCGAGGCGATGCACAAGGCCGTGGATGACGAAGGCGCATCCGCCACATTCCACGGATATGGACCAGAGCAAGGTTATCCATTCCTCCGCGAGGCAATTGCCGCCCACGATTACAAGTCACGCGGCATAGACATCGATCCTTCTGAGATTTTCGTCAGCGACGGCGCCAAAAGCGATACCGGTAATTTCGGGGATATCCTATCCACCGACAACACAGTCGCTGTCACCGACCCGGTCTATCCCGTATATGTAGACACCAATGTGATGGCCGGACGTGCCGGAAATCTCTCAGACGGAGCCTGGAGCAAGATACAGTATCTTCCCGTAACCGCCGCCAACAATTTCGTTCCGGAAATCCCGGGAGATGACAATGTCCCCGACGTGATATACCTCTGTTATCCCAACAACCCCACCGGCACGACTCTCACCCGCGAGCAGCTCAAGGTCTGGGTGGATTTCGCGTTGAGACATGGCTCACTCATCCTTTTCGACTCCGCATATGAGTCATTCATCCGCGAAGAGGATGTGCCCCATTCGATATATGAGATAGAGGGAGCGCGTAAATGCGCCGTGGAATTCCGCAGTTTCTCGAAGACCGCCGGCTTTACCGGTGTGCGTTGCGGTTATACCGTTGTCCCCAAAGAACTGACGGCCAAAGACAAGGATGGTCGCGAGGTCAGCCTCAACCATCTTTGGAACCGCAGACAATGCACCAAGTTCAATGGCGCGTCATATATCTCACAGCGGGGCGCCGCCGCGATTTTCACTCCCGAAGGTCAACGCCAGGTAAAGGAGGCTGTGGACTATTACCTCACCAATGCCAAAGTCCTCCGCGAAGGGTTGACTGAAGCCGGTCTGGAGGTGTATGGTGGTATAAACGCCCCGTATGTCTGGATAAAGGCTCCCGCCGGTATGTCTTCATGGGAATTTTTCGACACATTGCTTGAGAAGTGCAACGTGGCAGGAACCCCCGGTTCAGGTTTCGGACCCGCAGGTGATGGATATTTCCGTCTGACGGCATTCAACACCCTCGAAAACACAATCGAGGCGGTAAGACGTATCAAAGAGGCACGTTTCTGATTTATGAAATTACGCGTGGCAGATTCC
This sequence comes from uncultured Porphyromonadaceae bacterium, assembly GCA_900548705.1. GTDB lineage: Bacteria > Bacteroidota > Bacteroidia > Bacteroidales > Muribaculaceae > UBA7173. Next base: position 10,527 of record URLF01000084.1, read on the forward strand.
CGGTTTTTAGGTTTGTGAGGAAAGCTGCCGACGTTAATTATAATAAACTTCATTCCAATCTTATGTCTTTATTAAGATTCAAAGCGGTTCAGGAGGCTTCCGACCGCAAGGCCGTTGCGGTGGAGACCCCAGCGGATCGTCCCGAAAAATTCTATGGCGAAGCGGTTTTCAATCGCCAGAAGATGTTTGAGTACCTTCCTAAGGCAACCTACGACCAGCTCGTCGACGCAATCGACAACAAGCAACCCATCTCACGGCAGCTCGCCGACAGTGTGGCTGCCG
>URLF01000085.1 GCA_900548705.1 uncultured Porphyromonadaceae bacterium
CTGAGCCCGTCAGGGCGAGTTGCCCGGTGCGCCGCGCGGAGCCACCAAGCCCCCTCCCATGGATTTTCACGCGCCCTTGGCCTTTTGGTTCTTTTGGGCCTGCCAAAAGAACGAAATACAATTCTGCCAAAAGAACAGCAAATACCGAAGAACAATATGCCAAAAAGAAGAACCGAAACCGGCTTGATTACCCGGAAAAAAGTTGTAACTTTGTAATCAAAGGAACAACCTGCATAAATATGAGTGACTGCCTGAAGATTTTTTGCGAAAACACCGGAGAATATGTCGAAATCCAAGGAGGGGAAACCCTCCGGGAACTGGCCCGAAAGATAGGTAGGGAAAGGCTTGGACTGGCATTTCCCGAAATCTGCGCGTTGGTCAACAACAAGAACGAACCCCTCCAGTATCAGGTCTTCGCCCCGAAGATGGTGAGGTTCATCGACCGGCAGTCAGCATCCGGTTTCAGGGTCTATACCCGTTCGCTGAGCATGATGCTCTACCGAGCCGTCAGGGAGGTGTTGCCCGGTGCGTTGCTGCGCATTGTCCACTCGATTTCAAACGGCTGGTATTGCCGCCTGTTCCTCCCCGGCAAGGATGGCAAGCCTGAAACCGCCGTTGTGCCTGACTCTGCCCTGCTTGCCAGGTTGCAGGAGGTGATGGAGTCGCTGCGCGACCGTGATGTCCCTTTCATCCGTAAGGAACGGCTGACCCGTGACATCTCTGTGAAATTCCGTGAGGAAGGGTTGTTTGACAAAGTAGAACTGCTTGACACCCTCCATGAGCTTTACACCACCGTCTACCGTCTCGACGGGGTGCTTGACAGCTATTACGGAGCCTTGGCCCCATCGACCGGACTTATCGACATCTTCTCGCTTGTTCCCTACAAGGAGGGATTCCTGCTGATGGGAGTCGACCGCAAGAACCCATCCCGGCCCGCTCTCCCCGTCCCCCAGGAGAAGATGTATGAAGCCTTCAACGAAAACCTGCGCTTCAACCATATCATCGGTGTCGGCAACGTCGGCGAACTGAACCGGGCCGTGATACAAGACCGCACCGCCCAGCTCATAAATGTCGCCGAAGCCCTGCATGACAAGAAAATCGCGGCCATAGCCGACGAGATAGCCCGGAGATACCACGAAGGTGGCGCGAGGGTAGTGCTGGTGGCCGGTCCCTCCTCCTCCGGCAAGACAACATTCACCAAGCGTCTGGCCATCTACCTGCTGACCAATCTCCTCCAGCCCGAGATGATTTCCCTCGACAACTATTTCGTGGACCGCCACAAGACCCCCCGCGACGAGACCGGCGACTATGACTACGAGTCGCTTTACGCCCTCGACCTGGAGCAGTTCAACGCCGATTTCTCGGCCCTGCTGCGCGGCGAGGAGGTGGAGCTGCCCACATACAGTTTCGAGCTGGGGAAAAGAATCTACAAAGGTGACCGGCTCCGGATAGGCCCCAACACGATTCTCCTCCTCGAAGGCATCCACGGACTTAACCCCGAGCTTACCGCCTCCATCGAGGATAAGATGAAATACAAGGTATATGTCTCGGCGCTGACAACCCTGTCGATTGACGACCACAACTGGATACCCACCACCGACAACCGTCTGCTCCGCCGTATCATACGCGACCACAAATATCGAGGCGCGTCGGCCATCGACACCCTCCGCCGCTGGCCGAGTGTGCGCCGTGGCGAGGAACGCTGGATTTTCCCCTTCCAGGAGAACGCCGATTCCACCTTCAACTCCTCCCTGATTTTCGAACTCGGGGTGATGAAGGACTACGGCGAGGCCATCCTCCGCGAAGTTCCCAACGACTGCCCGGAGTATGCCGAGGCTTACCGCCTGCGCCGCTTCCTGGGATATTTCCTCCCGATAGGGGAGAAGTCAATCCCCCCGACCTCGTTGCTCAGGGAATTCCTCGGCGGCTCATCTTTCAGATATTGATACCTTGAATTTATTACCTATAAGTTACTTATAACCCGTAACCTGATTGACACTATGTATGACTTCGACCTGGTGATTGACCGTCACGGAACCGGATGTGCGAAACTGGCCGAACTCCAGCAGATGTTCGGATGTTCCGACCTTACCCCCCTCTGGATCGCCGACATGGACTTTGCCGTATGCCCCGAAATCACCGGGGCGTTGCGCAAGCGTATCGACCATCCGATTTATGGCTACGCCGTGGCCCCCGACAGCTATTGGGAGTCGATATCCCAGTGGCTGGGCGACAAACATGACTTCCGCGTCACCTGCGAGGAGCTTGCCTTCGTGCCGGGTGTCGTCAAGGGAATCGGTTACGCCGTCAACCATTTCACCCGTAAGGGTGATGAAATCATCATCCAGCCCCCGGTATATCATCCTTTCCGCAGGGTCATAGAGGGGAATGGCCGCAAGGTGTTGCCCAATCCGTTGGTGCTTACCGAGGATGGCCGCTACGAAATGAACCTTGAGGAGCTGGAAAGGCTCGTCAGGGAGCATCATCCCGCGATGATGATACTCTGCAACCCCCACAACCCGGTCGGTATACAGTGGTCACGCGAGACCCTGGCCGAGGTGGGCCGCATATGCCGCGAAGGGGGAGTGGTCTGTGTCTCCGACGAGATTCATGGCGACCTGGTGCTTTACGGCAAACCCCATTACCCCTTCGCCGCCTGCAGCGATGACTGCGCGGCTGTGGCTGTCACTTTCGGCGCTCCCTCCAAGACCTTCAACATCCCCGGACTGGTATCCTCCTGGTGTGTTATAAAGAATCCCGACCTGCGCGACGCTTTCTACCACTGGCTGGAGGTGAACGAGTTCTCCACACCGACATTCGTCTCCACCCTCGGCACCGAGGCGGCTTACCGCAACGGCCGCAGGTGGCTGGCGGAGGCCATGGCCTATATCGAGGAGAACATCCGCCTTGTCAGGGAATTCCTCGCCGAGAAGGTGCCGTCGGTCGGTATGATCGAGCCGGAGGCCTCCTTCCTGGTGTGGATGGACTTCCGCCGTCTTGGGCTGACCCATGATGAACTGGTAGACCTGGTGGTCAACCGTGCCCGTCTGGCCCTCAACGACGGGGAGATGTTCGGCGCGGAGGGACACGGTTTCATGAGGGTAAATGTGGCCACACCCCGTGCCTGCCTGCTCAAGGCCCTCTCGCGCCTCGAAACCGCTGTCAACACCCTTCCCGTAAACGCCTGCGCCGAGGAAACGGCCGCCGGCAGAATCTGACTTGAAACTAAAACAACTCCCGCTGTGGATTACAGGATATTGCCTCCCGAAGAATTGATTGAGGAGGGGGTGGTCACCCTCCCCCTCTCAAAGTCGATAATGAACCGCCGGCTGATGCTGGCGGCACTTACCCCCGGCGAACCGTTGCCTCCGGCCCGCGATGACGAATGTCTCGACATAGAGGTGATGCGCTCGGCGGTCGCCGCCATAACCTCCTCCCAAGGGGGACGCGTCGAGGTGAACGCCGGGGAGTCGGGCACCGCCTTGCGGTTTCTCTGCTCCCTCGCGGCTGTGACCCCCGGCTGTGATGTCGTGATTACCGGACAGCCGGGCTTGCTTCGCCGTCCGGTCGGCGATCTCGTCGAGGCGTTGCGTCTCTGCGGCGCGATGATAGAATATCTCGACGGTGATGGTCACGCCCCGCTGCGGGTTGTGGGTGGCGGTCTCAAAGGGGGAGAGGTGTCGATTGACCCCACAGTCTCCTCCCAGTTTGTCTCCTCCCTGCTGATGGTTGCTCCCCTTATGTCGGAAGGTCTCAGGCTGAGGTTTCTCGGCGAACCGGTCTCGTTGCCTTATATAAAGATGACGGTGGCGATGATGCGCCGTCGCGGTGTCTCTGTCGAGCTTGCTCCCCTTATGGCGGAGGTTACCCCCGGAAGCTACAAACCAGTCAATGCTGATGACGAGGCCGACTGGTCGGCCGCGGCTTTCTGGTATGAGGTGGTGGCTCTGACCGCCGGATGGATTACCCTCAAGGGTAAGGATGATGTGCCTTTCCCCCTCCCGGCAGATTCAGTCCAAGGTGATGCCCGGGCCGCTGAGTTTTTCGAGTGTCTCGGTGTGCTGACCGAGGGTTCCGAGGATATTCCGGGAGGTGTCGCCCTCTCCCCCTCACCTGAGGTGTTTGGCCGTCTTGACCTTGACCTGCAGGATTATCCAGACCTTGCTCCCGCGCTCACCGTGACCTGCTGCATGCTCGGTGTGCCGTTCCGTTTCGTCGGCTTGAAATCCCTATCCATAAAGGAGACCGACCGCCTCAAGGCCTTGGCCGAGGAGATGGACAAGGTAGGTTGCTCCCTGGAGACAATCAGGGATTATGGCCTGGAATGGGAGGGCAAACGCCATACGATAGGGAGCCTGCCGGAGTTCGATCCCCGTGGCGACCATCGGCTCGCCATGGCTTTCGCCCCGGTTGCAGCGTATATCCCCGGGATAGTGGTCAAGGATGCCGGATGCGTGGCCAAGTCATATCCCGGATATTGGGATGACCTGAGGTCGCTCGGTTTCCAGACCCTCGACCCCTCGGAACCTATGCCTGACAGCGGGGAGGGTGAATGATTTAATTGAAGAGGAATGATTGTTTTTCTGATAATATTGGCCGCGCTGGTCGGTGTGGGGGTGCCTCTCTACCTCCTTCACCGTGCCGATGAGAAGCGCGAGAAAAAGATGGGAAAAGGGGAGGAGAACGGTTCCGTTGACGATGCCGCTCCCCTCCCGGAAGAACCCGCCACGACTGCCGCTGAAGCCGGCGACGAGCCGGTGAAAGACCCCGACATTGACGATGAGGTGTGTTGCGGAATGCACATCACCTGCGAGAAGGATTCACTCCTTGCCGGGGTAAGCCAGACGGTCGACTATTTCGACGATGAGGAGCTTGACCGCTTCGCGGGACGCGATGCCGACGGCTACACCCCGGAGGAGACCGAGGAGTTTCGCGACGTGTTGTTGACCCTCCTGCCCGAGGATATCGCGCCGTGGGCGCGGTCCATACAGTTGCGCGGCATAAATCTCCCCTCCGATGTCCGTGAGGAGCTGCTGATGATAGTGGCCGAGGCCCGCAAGGACCATAACCCCTGATTCTGAAATCTGAACTTCCGTTTACCGTTTTGTTTGAATATCAGTTTTTCATAAATGCCCTTATCGGGGTGTTGCTCATCTCGGCGGCTGCCGCGATGATAGGCACATATATCGTGACGCGCCGTCTGGTGGCCATCTCCGGAGGTGTGACCCACGCCTGTTTCGGCGGTCTCGGCCTGGGCTGTTTCCTTGGAATCAACCCGATGGTCACCGCCGGGATTTTCGCCATCGCCTCGGCTCTCGGGGTGGAGTGGCTTTCCGACCGTTACAAGGTCAGGGAGGACTCGGCGATAGCTGTCGTGTGGGCTGTCGGGATGGCTGTCGGGGTGGTGTTCGTGTTCCTCACCCCTGGCTTTGTGCCTGAGCTTAATTCCTTCCTCTTCGGAAATATCCTGACCATCTCGGTCGCCGACCTGTGGATATTCGGGGCTTATCTCGCCCTGCTGTCGCTGTTTTTCGCGTGGAAATACCGCCAGATAGTGGCGTGTGCGTTCGACGCGGATTTCGCCCGTGTGAGCCATCTCCCGTTGAGGTTTGTCAACACAGCCATGACTGTGGCCGTGGCCCTCTGTATCGTGCTTACAATACGCCTTGTCGGTATCATGCTGCTGATGTCGCTCATCTCCCTCCCGCAGCTTACCGCCGAGATTTTCGCCCGGAGGTTCTCCGGAATGATGGGCCTGTCGGTGGTGGTCTCGGTGGTGTGTTGTCTGGCGGGACTCTTCCTCGCCACGGTGATAGATGTGCCATGCTCGGCGTTGATAGTGATGGTGATGGCGGTGGTTTTCGCCGTTGCCCGCATTTTCCGCAGCCTTTGTTGGAAACCAAGACTCACTGAATAAGGTTATATTATGGTGCGTGTCGGAATAAAAATAGCCATCCTTGCTATCTCGGTGCTGCTCCTTGCGGAACTGGGTATGATGGCCTATGACCGATGGTTTGCCGAGGGGGCTGTCCCCGACAGGGAGGTCTACCCCCTGCGCGGCATCGACATCTCCCACCATAACGGCGAGGTCGATTTCTCCCGGGTCGCCTCCGAGGAAGCTGATGTGGCTTTCGCCTACATCAAGGCCACCGAGGGCACCGACTTCATCGACCCTGCCTTTATCCGCAATGCCCGGTTGTCGGTAGCCTCCGGCATCCCATCCGGGGCTTACCATTTCTTCCGTTACGACACCGACGGGGAGCTGCAGGCGCTCAATTTCCTCCACGCCATACAGGGGCGCGGGTTCACCCTTCCCCCCGCCATTGATGTCGAGGACTGGGGCAATCCTGACGGTCACACCACAGCCCTCATCGTGGAGCGGCTCAGGAGGATGACCGACTGCCTCGCGGCCAAGGGTTACTCCCCCCTGATTTACACCAACCTCGACGGCTACCACCGCCTGATAAAGGGTAATTTCGATGATCTCCCTCTCTGGATTTCCTCCTTCTCCGACCCTCCTCTCGATGTCGATCCCGACAATATACGTTGGTCGATATGGCAATATTCCCATCGCGGAGACATCCCGGGAATACCCTCCTCCACCGACCTCAATGTCCTCAATCCCGCCAATCCTCTCCTCAATTCATAATCGAGACAGATGAAAACTAACAGATACAAGGGCGCCAAACCGGGCGCCGAAAGAAACCGGTTCCAGACCGATTCCATCCAGAATTTCGCCGTGGAGGCTCCCGCTCCGCTGCTCGAATTCCTCTATGCCGCGATGCCTGAGCGCAAGAAGACCGCCGTGAAGAGTCTCCTCAAATATGGCCATGTGATGGCCGGTGGGGAGGTCGTCAGGCAGTTTGACCATCCGCTGACTCCGGGGATGACGGTGTCGGTCAACTTCACCCGTCCATTTGTGGTGTTTTACAACCGCCGTGTGAAGCTGGTCTATGAGGATGACGACATCATCGTCATAAACAAGGGTTATGGCCTTCTTTCGATGGGAAATGACAAGATAAAGGATGGCACCGCCTATTCCATCATCAGGGAGTATATCAAGACAAAGGACCCGCGCAACAAGCTCTTCATCGTGCACCGTCTCGATCAGCACACCTCCGGACTGATGGTCTTCGCCAAATCAATCGAAGCCAAGGAGGCTCTGCAGCACAACTGGAACAACATGGTGCTTCGCCGCCAGTATGTCTGTGTCGTGGAGGGGAAGGTGCTGCAACCCCAGGGGGAGGTTCGCGGACTGCTTGCCGAGAACTCCCAGCATATCGTCTATGTCACCGATGACCCCAAGGTCGGCAAACCTGCCCTCACGCGTTATTCCGTGGTCAAATCAGCCAACGGATACACCCTCCTTGAGGTGGAACTCGAAACGGGTCGCAAGAACCAGATTCGCGTCCATATGAAGGAATTGGGACATCCCATCGTCGGCGACCGCAAATATGGGGCGAAGACTTCCCCCATCAACCGTCTTGCCCTCCATGCGATGACTTTGCGTTTCGTTCATCCCATCACCAAAAAACTGATGGACTTCTCGACCCCGGTTCCCAACTCTTTCCAGTCGATGGTGAAATAACCCCCCTCTGCTCCTTCTCCTCTCTCAACTCTCTTCCTTTCTCTTTTTCATAATCGAAAATCCTTGCGAAAATCGCGATTGACTCCCCGGTTGGCATTAAATATCGTAACCAAAATCGCTCTAAAAGGCCTTGAATGATGGATAACACCCTGATTGTCAAGAGTATATCTTTAAATTGCGCTTTCGCTGAAAAATCGCCGGAAAAATCGGATTGAGGATGTTTTGGCCACAATCAGGCGACCTATTGACTTTCGACGGAAAATTTGCTATATTTGCAGGTATTTTTTGTTTTTTCGACCCGAGACTTCCGGGCCGGAAATAGACGCTTGTTTTATGGCAAAGAAAATTCAATGGCTTGTCGACGGCGAGACCCGGATGCCGGTTTTCCCGAATCTTCCCGACACCGACCGTTTCGATTTTATCGAGAGATGGCTCGGTAGGGTAGGGGAGAGCCACGGGCGAATGCTCGGCGAGCTGAGCTATCTGTTTTGCGACGACGAGAAGATTCTCCAGGTCAACCGGGAGTTTCTCCAGCATGACTATTATACCGACATCATCACCTTTGACTACTGTCGCGGGAAACTCCTGCGGGGTGACATGGTGATTTCGCTCGACACAGTGGCCACCAACGCCGAGGCTGTCGGCGCTCCCTACGAGCGTGAGCTTCTCCGCGTGGTTGTCCATGGGGTGCTGCATCTATGTGGCATCAATGACAAAGGCCCGGGTGAACGTGAGATTATGGAAGCCCATGAGGACGCGGCCCTTTCGCTGCTTGATGATATGGTTTCTCAGGAAATGACATCAGGAAAGGAGGCGGAAGCATGATTTTCGACTTCGATGTTATTGTGGTCGGAGCCGGTCACGCCGGCTGTGAGGCGGCTGCAGCGGCAGCCCGTCTCGGGGCTGAGACCCTGCTGATTACCATTGACCTCAACAAGATTGCCCAGATGAGCTGCAACCCCGCCGTGGGGGGCATCGCCAAGGGGCAGATTGTGCGTGAGATTGACGCCTTGGGTGGCCGTATGGGAATCGTGACAGACCGTGCTTCCATCCAGTTCCGTATGCTCAACCGTTCGAAAGGCCCTGCCATGTGGAGCCCCCGCGCACAGTGCGACCGTATGAAATTCTCAGCCGAATGGCGCGGGATTCTGGAGCAGACCGACCATCTTTCTATGTGGCAGGATGATGTCAGGGAACTGTTGATTGAGACCGGTGAAGATGGCCAGAGGCGTGTCGCCGGGGTCATCACCAACCTTGGTGTGACCTTCCGCGCGAAGTCGGTGGTGTTGGCCAACGGCACATTCCTGAACGGCCTTATGCACATCGGCCGCACGCAGATTCCGGGTGGCCGAGTCTCAGAACCAGCCAGCACCGGCCTTTCGGGTCAGCTCCGTGATCTTGGTTTCAAGGTGGAGCGTATGAAGACCGGTACCCCTGTCAGGATTGATGGCCGTTCGGTGAAATGGGAGCTGACGGTGGCCCAGCCGCTTGAGGATGATTTCCACAAGTTCTCATATCTTCCGGAGGTTGACCGCCCGCTCCGCAAGAGGGAGTGCATGATGGTCTACACCAATCCCCGCACCCACGAGGTATTGCGTCGCGGACTTCCGGATTCCCCTCTCTACAATGGCCAGATTCAGAGTATCGGCCCCCGCTATTGCCCCTCGATAGAGACCAAGATTGTCACCTTCCCCGACAAGTCGGAGCATCAGCTTTTCCTCGAACCGGAGGGGGAGACAACCACAGAATACTATCTTAACGGCTTCTCATCCTCGTTGCCGATCGACATACAGCTGGAAGCTCTCCAGACCATCCCGGCCTTCGAGGATGTCAGGATTCTGCGTCCCGGCTACGCCATCGAATATGACTTTTTCGACCCGACCCAGCTGCGCCACACCCTTGAGACGAAACTGGTGTCAGGGCTGTATTTCGCCGGTCAGATCAACGGTACCACCGGTTATGAGGAGGCCGCCGGACAGGGGCTTCTCGCTGGTATCAACGCCGCGTTAAGGAGCCGTGGTGAGGGTGAGTTCACTCTCGCCCGTGACGAGGCTTATATCGGCGTTCTTGTCGATGATCTGGTGACGAAAGGGGTTGACGAGCCTTACCGAATGTTCACCTCCCGCGCCGAATACCGCATACTTCTCCGCCAGGATGACGCTGACATGCGCCTTACCTCCCGGTCCTATGCCATCGGTCTGGCCGATGACGAGAGGATGCGGCTTGCCGAGGAGAAACGTGCGTTGCGCGACTCCCTGATAGAATTCGTCGAGAATTTCTCCGTGAAACCAGGGGTGCTTAACGCGTCCGTAGATGCGCTGACCTCCGAGCAACTGACTGCGCTCGGATGCCCCGTGGCGAATGTGGAGTTCCCTCATCCCAACGGATTCCCCCTCGCGCCCATAAAGGAGGGCTGCAAGTTGGTAAGCCTTCTCCTCCGTCCGGCGCTGACCCTGAAACTCCTCGCGGCGGTGATAAAGCCGCTCGCCGACAAGCTCGACACTCTCCCTGCTGACCGCCGGGAGGAGATTGTCGAGGCCGCGGAGGTGCTGGTGAAATACGGGGGCTACATCAAACGCGAGGCACAGCTTGCCGAGAAGCTGAAGCGGCTGGAGACCGTCCCCCTCGGCGACCGTTTCGACTACGATACCATCGGTTCACTCTCGATAGAGGCGCGGCAGAAACTGTCCCGCATCCGTCCCGAGAATGTGGGTCAGGCTTCCCGTATTCCGGGTGTCTCGCCCGCCGACATCAACATCCTCCTGCTCCTCTCGGGGAGATGACGGAGCCGGAGCGTGTTCCACGTGGAACAATCCCAACCCTCCTCCCATCAGTCTGTTATAAAGAATTCATTGAAAACAACCAAATAATTTTTAAACGATGGAATACATCAAATCCAGAATCCGTGATGTCTATGATTTCCCGACAAAGGGTATCGTCTTCAAAGACCTCACCACTGTCTTCAAGGATCCCCGCGCCCTCCATATCATCGGGTGGGACCTTTCCCAGCTCTACCGCGACAAGGGGGTGACCAAGGTGGTCGGCATAGAGTCGCGCGGTTTTATCGGCGGCTCCATCCTGGCCTTCGAGCTTGGCGCGGGATTCGT
>URLF01000086.1 GCA_900548705.1 uncultured Porphyromonadaceae bacterium
CCGCTGCAGACCTGTGATGGCCGTCAGCGATGTAAAGATGCGGCATACGGTCAAACTCCCTCGTGATTGTCTCCTCCATCTCCTTGTCATCGACCACCCAGAAATGATGGCCGAAACCGTCAGGCGCGATGAAATCATATTCCGGAGACGTGGCTGTCACCTTGTCGATGCCCTCCTGCAACGCCGTGTTGTCAGCGAACGCGAGAAACACCGGCTCGATGTTGGCATTGTTCACCTTCACATGACGCATACGGTCATCCTCCTTGTCCCGGCGGGTAAGCTCATGCTTCTTGATTACCCCGTTTACATAGTCGTGGACATTGGCGGCCACCACAATACCATACTGAGTGCGCCCATCCATCGTCTGGGCATAGATATAGTAATGTTCCCGTTCGTCAGCCTTCAGCCAGCCTTTCTGCCTGAATGCCGCGAAATTCTCGACAGCCTTGGCATACACCTCCTCGCAATGCTCGTCAGTGCCTGCCGGGAAATCAATCTCAGGCTTTATGATATGGTATAACGACATCTCGTTACCCTCGGCCTCCTTCCGGGCCTCTTCGGAATTCAACACGTCATACGGACGCGAAGCGACCTTCTCAATCAGTTCTTTCGGCGGGCGGATACCCTTGAACGGTTTTACTTTAGCCATGATGGTTCGGGTTATGGTTTTTCGTGGTAAGTTTGGCTGCACGCCCCAACCGGAAGCGTTTTCAGGCGAATCCGTTTGAGAGCGTTCGCAAAGATATGTCAAAAACTTCAAATTCCAAACATCCCCATCATATTTTTCAGAAAAAAACTTCCACCCCTGCCCTTTATTCTCCTCCTGAGCATATGACAAGTCCCGGAGATATGGCCAAAACCATATTCCCGGGACTTGCTATGTCAGCGTGAAAATGCTATCAGAAACGGACGGTGCGTGCTGATGCGCCACGACGCTCGATTACAATCGAGCCTTTCGCGGGATTCTCCACACGGCGACCGGTGAGGTCGAAGTATTCGGCAGGACAATCGGTGTCACCGAAATCCGTACTTACGTTCTCCACTCCGCTCTGGAGATAATCAGGCAGAGCTGCGGCAGGGGTGTTGTCACGTTCAGGCTCGGCAGCCGAGGGGTTGGCCGAATAATCGCCGAAAATCTGCTTGAGCCATTCAGTCTTGGCTTTCAGCTTGCCGACCACACCGTTCTTACGATCCTGCATATCGCGGTTGTCGGCAACGGCCGCACCACCATCAGGCACGGGCTGACCATCCCAACGGCGGAAATCAGCCTGCGCAGCTGCGGTGAGATGCTCTACATATTCATCGATGTCATCATATATGCCGTTGTAACCATTGTTCATGAACCAGAGCCAGGTGGCGCTCACCTTGTCGTTGAATTTCTGGTTTGTGCGGATAGACGGGATCCAGGTGTTTCCAAACGCGTCGTGATTGTAGAAGAAATCATTGTCAGGACCGCTGAACGCGTTGCCGCAATCCCACAGTGGGGAGAAATGCCATTTCTGACCCTCGCCACGGTCTCTGAACAGGTATGTCGACCCGTGATACGACTCGGTCTGGGAGATGATTTCCTCAACTATATAATAACGGGCGGCATCATCAAGGTCGAGATAGCTCCAAAGCACGTCGGAATTAGCCCCTACCGCATCATTCATGGCCGAGAACTGGTCGGTCACGAAACGCTTCTGGAGTTCGGAGTATTCTTCGGGGGTATCGAAGGTGATTCGCAGCATGTCAAGCAGCTGATTGTCCACACAGGTTTTCTCGACCATACGGATTTGATTGTCCTCGTCATAGTTGTCGAGTTCCACAAGATATCCACCCGAGGCAAGAGTGGGATCCGAGACATTGTCGTCAAGCTCGGTGATGTTGACGCGATCCTCCTCGATTCTGATGGATTCGGTAAGGAAATAAAGTCCACGGTAATCACCATTTATGATTACCTCCACAGGCTGCTGCGCCGGAGTCCAGGGGAGACCTATGCGTTTCCCGAGATTGAAGCCCACGAAATTCTTGAGGTATCCGCGTTGGTCATCCGCATGGGCGAGAATGGCGAAATGCTTGCTCTTGGTCATACCCAGAAGTCCCTGCTTCTTGCCGAGTTTCAATTTGAATGGCTTCTTGGAAAATCCTTTGCGGGTCCAGTTGCCTCGTGCCTTGATTTCAAGGGGAAGCGGTTCCTCTTTCGAACCGACCGAAGCCGCACCCTCCTCCTTCATCCACTCGCAACCGTTCAGGTCGAGCCAGTATTCGGCATTCGAGAAATAATTCTTATGGTCGAGGTCTTTGCTGATGATCTCATTGTCAAAGGCGGTATGGCTCTCGTCGGTGTACACATTTATGTGAAGCACCGGAAGAGTACCTGACACACGGTCATCACCCCCAACGATGCCGTCGGCTGTGATCTCAAGCGTGAGGCTCGCGCCTTCAGTATAGACAAATTTCAGGTTCACATTTGTAAGGGGCTGTGTGCAGTTAAAATTCTCACCAGGTTTTTTCATTGTGAAAAAACCACCTTTTGACACATCCACGCCTACTTCATAAGCTCCGAACGTGGTTTCTATATTCCACTCGGCATCAGCGATTTTGAATGCCCCTGACAAATTGTCAAGGTGGAGGGTGTATGTGCCGTTGTCATTGTTGAAACGGTATTCTTCATGGGCACCCCAATCGCCGTTAGTCATATCCCCGCGAAGATATAGCGTGGGGTAATCGGCACTTGCGCTCATTGCGGCTACCACCGCCATAAATGCCGATACAAGCATTTTTCTCATTGCTGGTTGTTGGTTTTAAATGGTATAATGAATCACAAATATATTATAATCATAGGTTTCTCAAACGGATACCTCAGGTTACTGAATTGTAAACACGTTCATAGGCTGTTTATTATGCGAGAAATCTCATATGCGTCCTTCCGCGATGTGCAACGCGACACCGGCAGGCTCACACAGGTGTCTGCCAGTCGGTCTGTCACCGGAAACTTTCCTCCGTCAAGCTCCCCGTAGCAAGGCTGACGGTGGGGAGGGACAGCGTAATGTATGTCCCAGCCGATACCATTCTCATCCAGATGACGGGTGAAACGGTCGCGGTCATCGACATGCACGACAAACTGATGCCAGACCATCTCCATCGGGTCGCGTGGCGCGGCCGGGAGGGTGACGCCGCTGTGGGAAATTTCCGAAAGATATACCTCGGCGACCTCCCTGCGGAGCTGATTCTCCCGGTCTGTGTATGGCAGTTTCACATTCAATACCGCCGCCTGAACAGGATCCAACCGACAGTTGAAACCTTTCATTATGTTATGATAACGACGGTCTGAGCCATAATTGGCCAATGCCCTCACAACGCGGGCAAGCTCGGCGTCGGATGTGGTCACAGCCCCGGCATCACCCATCGCGCCGATATTCTTGGTGGGATAGAAACTGAAGGCAGCCGCGTCACCCAGTCCTCCGGTATGCAGCCTCTCCCCTCCTCCGGCAACCACCGACGCGCCGATAGCCTGGGCGTTATCCTCGATTATTTTCAGGTTGTTGTCGCGGGCGAAGCGTTCAAGCTCCCCGTCCCAGCACACCCGGCCGTAGAGATGAACGGTCATCACCCCCCTTGTCCGAGGGGTCAGATATTCCCCAAGCCTCGAAAGGTCGAGATTGGATGTCTCCACCGACGGCTCAGCCAGCACCGGCACCAGTCCGGCATCCGAAATGGCAAGCAGGGAAGCCACATAGGTATTGGCGGCCACTATCACCTCATCGCCGGGATTCATCACACCCATCTCCACATATCCGCGCAAAATCAGGCGCAACGCGTCGAGACCATTGCTGACCCCGACGGCATATTTCGCGTCAGACATCCGGAACAATGCCTCTTCAAAGGCGGCAACCTCCCCCCCTCCGACATAGCGGCCGGAAGTTATCACCCCGTTGACCCTTTCACGGATTTCCTCCATAAAAGGCTGATTTACGGTAGCGAGGTCGAGGAAGGGATAGCGCTGTGTCATTCAGCAGTCTGGGAGAGTGCCAGCAGATACTGGCCGTAATCGGTATTGAGCATCTCCATCGCGAGCTTGCGCAACTGGGCGGCATCTATGAATCCGCGACGGTAAGCCACCTCCTCAAGGGCGGCGACATAGAAACCCTGACGTTTCTGTATGGCCTGGATGAAATTTGAGGCCTCCATCAGTGAATCTACAGTGCCGGTGTCGAGCCACGCGAATCCACGGCCGAAACATTTCACATTGAGTTTACCCCGGTTGAGGTATTCCTCATTCACGGATGTGATTTCCAGCTCACCTCTCGGTGAGGGCTTGACATTCGCGGCGACATCTACCACATTGGCAGGATAGAAGTATAGGCCGACCACCGCCTTGTCGCTCTCGGGCTGACGCGGCTTCTCAACAATCTTGGTGGCGCGGCCGTCAGGGCCGATGGTCACCACCCCGTAACGCTGAGGGTCTTTGACCGGATAGGCAAACACTGTAGCCTCACCCTGGTTTTCCGCCGTGGCGAGAGCGTCATTCAGCATTGCGGTGAATCCCTGGCCATAGAAGATGTTGTCGCCAAGCACCAGACACGCGCTGTCGCCTGCGAGGAATTCCTTGCCGATGATGAATGCCTGGGCCAACCCTTCCGGGCGCGGCTGTTCGGCATAGGAGAACTTCACCCCGATTTCCTCTCCCGAGCCGAGCAGACGTTTGAATGCCGGCAGGTCGGCCGGGGTGGAGATAATCAGTATCTCCTTTATTCCCGCGAGCATCAACACCGAGATTGGGTAATATATCATCGGCTTGTCACAGACGGGTATCAACTGTTTGGAGATCGCGCGGGTGATTGGATGAAGCCGGGTGCCGGAGCCTCCGGCCAGCACTATTCCTTTCATTGTCGTGATGTTTCGGTTTGTCGGTTACTGCTACTTGTGGATTCGATTCGGCAAGCTCTGTCAGCGACCCTTGTCAGCGGTTGCCGTAAAGCTGTTCGTAGAATTTCTGGTAATCTCCCGACGACACGGATTCAATCCACTCCCGGTTGTCGAGATTCCATTTTACTGTTTTCTTGATTCCTTCGGTGAATGATGTCTCCGGATACCATCCCAGTTCAGTGGCGATTTTCTCCGGGTCGATAGCGTAACGCATATCATGGCCGGGACGGTCAGAGACATAGCTGATAAGGTCTTCGTTAATTTCCTCGACGGGGATTGAGAGGAGTTTGCGATAGTCGGGATTCTCCTCCATCAGCTTGCGCACCATAGCGATAATCTGCTTGACAATCGAGATGTTCTGCTCCTCGTTGAAGCCACCGATATTGTAGACCTCACCGACTCGGCCATTGCGTAGAACCATGTCGATACCCTTGCAGTGGTCTTCAACATAAAGCCAGTCGCGCACGTTGTCCCCCTTGCCGTAAACCGGAAGCTTCTTCCCTTCAAGTATGTTTTTGATTACCAGCGGTATGAGTTTCTCGGGGAAATGATAAGGCCCGTAGTTGTTGCTGCAGCGGGTGATGGTGACAGGTAGCCCGTAGGTCTCATAGTAGGCCATCACAAGCATGTCGGCAGCAGTCTTGGACACCGAGTATGGGGAGCGGGGAGCCAGAGGGGTCGACTCGGTGAAAAACGCCGGCCCGAATGTCTGGAGGTTGTCGCGTCCCTTGACCACTTTGGCCACTGCCTCTGTGAGTACCAGCGGAGTAGCGTCTCCCGGTTCTCTCGTCAGCGAGCCGTACACCTCGTCGGTCGAAATCTGATGAAACTTCTTCCCCTCACGATACCTGGGGGCTTCTCCGGGCTTCCCCGGTATCAGCCAGGCCTCGCGGGCAGCGTTGAGCAACGCCTGTGTGCCTAAGATGTTAGTTTCAAGGAAAAGACGGGGATTGGAAATCGAACGGTCGACATGGCTTTCGGCAGCGAAATTCACCACATAGTCAGGGTCGAATTCCTTCATCAATCGGGTGACAAGCTCTATATCGCCGATGTCTCCTTTCACGAATTGAACATTCGGCATCTCCAGCTCATCCTTGATTGTCAACAGATTGCCGGCATATGTCAGCGCGTCCAGCACAAGGATTTCGACATCCGCGCCATGTTCCTTCAAAAGATATTTCACAAAGTTGGAGCCGATAAACCCGGCCCCTCCCGTCACGAGATATTTCTTCATTTCCTAAAGGGTAATCAATTACCCTGCAAAGATACAAAATTTCACCGAGTAATCTTTCTGTGGCATATAAATAAAAATTAAAAATCAAGGCGATGGAATCTCCCTTTTGACGGAGACACCATCGCCTCGATTAAATCTTGGCGTATCGCTACGGCAGTTTACTTGACAGAGATTTTGCGTGCGGAACCGTCAGAATATTTAACGACATACACACCGGCGGCTGCCTTGTCGAGCGACACAGGCTGTCCGGTGACGGTAAATGCGGCCACAACCTCACCCTGGGTTGCTTTGTCGACACCGACACCCTCAACTCCGGAGGTCTCGGAAACGGCAAACACCTTCTTCACACCGGGGCCGGCGACGGTCAGGACTCCTTCGGCCACAACATCAGCGTCGTTGTGGGAAACGACAAGCTTGCACTCGCCATAACGGCCTGTTACGGTCGCGGTCACTCCGGCAGGAGCTTCGACTGTCAGGTCAGCCCCGTCATAGTAGCTGTCGAGGGGCACTTCCACGGTAGTACCGTCGGCAGGCACGGCGATTTCCTCAGCCTCGGCGACAAGCCAGGGATGATAGGCCGACAAGTTGATGGCAAAAGCGTTGTGACACATTCCATATTCGCTCTCGTGGTAGAAAGTCGGGGTATAGCTGTGACGATACTCGGTCGCACCCTGAATCTTGATGCACTTGTCAAGCCAGGCAAGCACGTTCATATGGGTGAAAGGAATCACCGACTGCATAGGAGCGAAATACTCGATGTTCTCGGGATCATGGAACCCTGAGAAACGGGCCATATAACCGTTATCGCCCGGATTGATGACCACGGGAGTCTCGAAGTCAAAGATGACATTCAGGAAGTTCTGCATACCACTTTCGGCAACCAGCACATCCTCACCCTTGCAAACCGCGGAAGCCACGGGGGTCTCCATCATCGGCACTCCATCATCATCAAGGGCGATTATCTCAAGCTTGAATTCAGCCTCGTCGCTGATCTGACCTTTTGCCAGCACATTGGCGCCGGTTATCACCATAGGCGCGGTACCGGGAACAAGATAGTTCATTATCGCATCCACATAGACATGGTCGGATTCACTCGCCTCAGAGGTGTCACCGTTGAAGGTGTAGTTGAGCCACCAGGCATCCGAGTTGCTGTCATAACCGAAAATCGGGGTGGACGGCTGGCCGAAATCAGCCTCCATAGCGATGAAACCAAGCCCATGGATATTCGAGTCGAAGGGGACAAGACCGAAGTCCATAAGTTCTCCCGAAATCAGTCGCTCCGGTTTGCCTCCTGCCTGGAAAAATGTATAAGGAGACTGGAAAGAGGCGGAAGTAGCCCCGGGAGCGGATGCGTTCAGGCGGGGAGCATAGAACCAGTTGTTACGGGTTGATGCTTCCGAACTGTAATCAGGGATATAAGTCACTGTCAGGTTGTCCTCATCGGAGGTGACCCACTCGGCAGTGACGGGATCACAGTATTCCCACTGGAAAGATGCGCCATCGATTTCAGTGGTGTTAACCCATGTGACAGGTGCATAGACCGGATACTGCGCGATGGAGGCATTCAGGCTACGCCATCCCTCGCTACGGTCAAAACCCCAGTAAAGGGTCTCGGCGGGATCCTCATATGCGACCCCGTCAAGCTGCGGCAGCCCGACTGTCACCATGTCAAGGAAAAGGTTGTTTGCTTCCTTTCCTACAAACTGGAATGCAATCTGCACAGTCTTGCCCTCAAAAGAGGTCAGAGGAAGAATGTATTCATGCAACCCGGAAGGAGAGGCAGACAGCATATCCATCACATCTACATCCAGCCATTCTGTGGACGCATCCCAGATTTCCTGCCAGTCGGCATTCTCCTCCTTGACGAGGACTTTCAGTGTGTAGGTTACTTGACGGTCTCCGACGAATTCGTAAGTATCAAAGTCAAAATTGTCAAGGCTGAAAAGGAAGATTGGATCGATATAACTGAAGAACTTCAGCTGTTCATTCTCCCCGACAGTCAAGCTCGGAGACACGAGCCACTCATCCTGCGGCTTGTCTGCATCCTCACCTTGGTAGAAAGCCACTGACATCATCGTCTCCCCGTCGGCCGGGTATATACCCCATGAAGCCAAGGCTCCGCAAGGTCCCCATGTTGTAGCCTCCACTCCAGTCTGGCCGGTCTTGGAGTCAAGCGTCCATCCTTCAGGAGTCCAAGGCAGAGTCTCGCCGTCCCATCCTTCGAAACTCTCCATAAAGGAGATTCCTTCGGGAAGAGTGGCAGGTGAGGCCGACCTACGCGCAGAGGCTTTGGTTTTCATCACGGGATTGATTTTCGTCATCCCGAGTGTGGATTTTACTGATTTGAGTTTGCGTCCGGCCGCGTCTGCGGTTGAGAGCGACACACCGGGAGCCACCTTGTGGTCCTGAGCCACAGCCGGTTTCACTTTGGCCTCGATGACCTTTTCCGAGCCGTTGCCTACCTGAAGCTGACCGGGCAGAAGCGGAGCAGCGATAGCCGCTGTCATCACTGTGGAAGCCCCGAGAAGTAGAATTTTCTTCATAAGCTTTGTTTGGTTAAAGATTTATTAATATGATTCAGCCACGGTGGGATATGGAGAAATCCCGCCGTGGCAGAATCGTATTGTCTTAATCGAAATATGATGCCAATAAATTGGTAACGGAGAAGCGGAGAAAGAGGGAGGATGTAGAGATAATAAGAGGAAGAAACAGTCACGCCGTCACGGCGACAGGGAGAAACATCACTCCACTGTCACTGATTTGGCGAGGTTACGGGGCATATCGACATTGCAGCCTTTCTTGACCGCGATATGATAAGCCAGCAACTGGAGAGGTATCGACACAATCACAGGTGAGATACACTCCGGAACCTTCGGAATCTCGATGATATGGTCTGCGATTTCCGAAATGGTGGTGTCCCCCTTGGTGACAACAGCGATGACCGAACCGCCACGCGCCTTTACCTGCTGGATGTTGGAGATAATTTTCTCATGAAGCTCATCATCGGGGGCTATGACCACGGTGGGCAGTTCCCTGTCGATAAGTGCGATGGGCCCATGTTTCATCTCTGCAGCGGGATAGCCCTCGGCATGGATATAGCTGATTTCCTTGAGCTTGAGGGCTCCTTCAAGCGCAGAGGGATAGTTGTAGCCGCGACCGAGGTAAAGGAAATTGTGGGCGTAGGTATAGGTGTTGGAGAGATGCTCTATCTCGTCGTTGAGTTTAAGGGTCTGACGGATAAGATCGGGGAGTTTGCGAAGCGCGTCGGCCACGCGGGCGACATCCTCATCCTTGATTGTCTTGCGGAGCTGGCCGATGGCGAGGGCGAGCATCACCAGCACAGTCACCTGGCCTGTGAATGCCTTGGTGGAGGCCACTCCGATTTCCGGACCGACATGGATATATGTGCCTGAATCGGTGGCACGGGCGATTGACGAACCTACAACATTGCACACTCCATATACAAATGCGCCTTTCTCCTTGGCAAGCTGGATGGCGTCGAGGGTCTCGGTCAGGGTGCCGATCTGGTTCACCTTGATGAGGATCGAGTTGGCGATGCCCTCTTCGATGCCTTCGGCGAGGATATCGGGGTTGGTCACGAACAGGTCGTCGCCCACAAGCTGGATGTTGTCCCCAAGGGCATCGGTCAGTTCGCGCCAGCCGTCCCAGTCGTCTTCGGCAAGGCCGTCTTCAATGGAGATGAGCGGACTTGGCGGTGAATTCCGCCAGCCATTCGATCATTTCCGGGCTGCTCAGAGCGCCCTTTTCGCCGATCATGTACTTGCCGTTCTTGTGGAACTCGGAAGCCGCCGCGTCGATGGCAAGCACCACTTCGGAACCGGGGTTGTAGCCGGATTCCTCAATGGCCTTCAGGATATAGCTGAACGCCTCGTCGTGGTTCTTGAGGTTGGGAGCAAAGCCGCCCTCATCGCCCACGCTGGTGATGTGGCCATCGGCGGCGAGGATGGTTTTCAGAGTATGGAAGATTTCGGAGCCCATGCGCAGGCCGTCGGCAAACGTGTGCGCGCCGACGGGCATGATCATGAATTCCTGAATGTCCAAGTTGTTGGGGGCGTGAGCGCCGCCGTTGATGATGTTCATCATGGGAACGGGCAGCACCTTGG
>URLF01000087.1 GCA_900548705.1 uncultured Porphyromonadaceae bacterium
AAGCCCCTCCGTATCTGGTGACGCGAGCATCTGGGAGACATGGAATGATGTCAGCCATGATTCCCCGGCAAGAAGCAGAAGCCCCCACACGAAGCAGAGGGAGAAAACAATCGAAGGCATGAACGCCAAACCGCCAAGACGGGGAACCGCGCCTTTGTGTATCTTTCTTTCGTCAGGTTCGTCAAAGAGCTTTTTGCGGAAAGAGATGAGAAGAATCTGGGGGATGATGATACCCGCCAGTATGGAGCTGGCGAGAAAGACGGATATGGCAATTAAGACCCACTGCATGCGTTTATCAGGCTAAAGTTAAGAATGAGGAATTTCCCGCGCGGGTTATTGTCCGGCGCGCGGCATGGGTTACGTTGATTATGACGAAGATGACAGACATAAGTTTCCGGGGGCAGTAAGGGGTCTCCCGCGGAGCCGCCATTCCAGTGGCAGAAAAAGGGCTGGCTGAAAAGGGATACCGTTAATCGGTGCAAAATTACGAAAAAAACGCCAAACTGCCAAGGGTAAAGTCAAAAATGCCAGACATATCCCCCTCGGGTCGGGAAAAATTGCTTATCTTTGCAGTCCATCGGCAACGATGGCCCCGAATTTTAGTTGACAAATTTAAATCTGATAACTGACAAAATGAGAAAATGGCGAGTTGAAGACAGCGCCGAGCTTTACAACATCGGCGGCTGGGGCCGTCAGTATTTTTCGGTAAACGAAAAAGGCAACATGACGGTCACCCCTCGGCCCGGCGTGGCTTCGGTCGACATCCGAGAGGTGCTTGACGAGCTGCAGCTCAAGGACATCACCGCCCCGGTGCTTCTGCGCTTCCCCGACATCCTCGACAACCGTGTCGAGAAAATTTCCAATTGCTTCCAGCAGGCCGCCAAGGAATATGACTACCAGGGACAGAATTATGTCATATACCCTATCAAGGTCAACCAGATGCGACCTGTGGTAGAGGAGATTGTAAGCCACGGGAAAAAATTCAACATAGGGCTTGAGGCCGGATCCAAACCCGAGCTTCATGCCGTGCTGGCGACCAACATCGACGAGAACGCCCTGATAATCTGCAACGGCTACAAAGACGAGGACTATATCGAGCTTGCCCTGCTCGCCCACAAGATGGGACGCCGCATCGTCCTGGTGGTGGAGAAACTCAATGAGCTGAAGCTCATCCTCAACATTGCCAGACGTCTGAAAATCACCCCCTCGGTCGGCATCCGCATCAAGCTCTCCAACTCCGGTTCCGGAAAATGGGAAGAGTCGGGAGGGGACGAATCAAAGTTCGGGCTCAACTCCTCCGAGCTGCTCCAGGCAGTCGACTTCTTCAAGAAGAATGAAATCGAGGACTGGCTGCAACTCATACATTTCCATATCGGCAGCCAGATTACCAAGATACGCCGTATCAAGAACGCCCTGCGCGAGGCGATGCAATTCTATGTCCAGCTCTCCAAGCTCGGGTTCGGAGTCAAATTCGTCGACATCGGGGGCGGTCTGGGTGTGGATTACGACGGCACCCGCTCCTCGGCGTCCGAAAGCTCGATGAACTACTCCATCCAGGAGTATGCCAACGACGCGATTTACTCCATAGTCGATGCCTGCGGCAAAAACAACCTCCCCCAGCCCGACATCATCACCGAGAGCGGCCGTTCGCTCGCCGCCCACCACTCCGTGCTGATAATCGAGGCCCTGGAGGCCACCACCCTTCCGCGCTGGCGTGACACCGATGAATTACGCGGCGACGAGCATGAGCTGGTCAAGGAACTGTATGCCATCTGGGACAAAATCAACCAGCAGAACCTCTTCGAGTCGTGGCATGACGCCCTGCAGTGTCGTGAGGAGGCCCTTGACCTCTTCTCAATCGGCATTGTCGACCTGCGCAACCGCGCCCTCGCCGAAAAACTTTTCTGGGAAATCGCCCGCGAGGTGGCCAATGTCTCCTCCTCGATGAAGCATCCCCCCGAGGAGCTTCGCAAGGTGGCGCGTATGCTTCCCGACAAATATTACTGCAACTTCTCCCTCTTCCAGTCGCTCCCCGATTCCTGGGCCATCGACCAGGTGTTCCCCATCGTCCCGATTTCGCGTCTCGACGAGAAACCGACCCGAATGGCCACCCTCCAGGACATGACCTGCGACTCCGATGGAAAAATAGCCACCTTCATCTCCCCCCAGGGAATCACCAAGGCCCTTCCCGTCCATCCCCTGAAACCGGGCGAGCCCTATTATCTCGGTGTCTTCCTTGTCGGAGCCTACCAGGAGATACTCGGCGACATGCACAACCTGTTCGGCGACACCAACGCCGTTCATATCACCTGTTACAAAGACCATTATGAGATAGACAAGGTGATTGACGGCGAGACAGTGGCTGAAGTGCTCGATTACGTTCAGTACGACCCCAAACGCCTTGTGCGCAATGTCGAGACATGGGTGACCAAGGCTATGAAGGCCGGGAAGATAACCCCCGAGGAGGGACGCGAGTTCCTTTCCAACTACCGTTCAGGTCTGTATGGATATACCTACCTCGAAAATGACTGACACCAGACGATATTTCATGCGGCTGGCCTACAACGGCCTGCCGTTCCACGGATGGCAACGCCAGCCCAACGCCCTCTCGGTCCAGCAGACTATCGAGGAGGCGATGGCCACAGTGCTGCGCCTTCCCGAAGTGGCGATAACCGGTGCCGGACGCACCGATGCCGGGGTGAGTGCCGCGCGTATGGTGGCCCATTTCGACCTCCCGGCCGACATCGCTGTCACCGGAGAGGCCGAGGAACCTATCCTCCGCGCCCTCAACTCCCTGCTCGCCCCGAACATCGTCATATACAAGATATGGGAGGTTGCCCCCGACGCCCACGCGCGGTTCGACGCTGTGAGCCGCACCTACCGTTATTTCGCCCATACCGTCCGCAGTCCGTTCACCGGCGGGATGTCATGGCTGGCACCCGCCACCCTCGACTTCGACGCCATGAACCGGGCCGCTGCAATCCTTCTCGAGACCGAGGACTTCACATCATTCTCCAAACTCCACACTGATGTCAAGACCAACATCTGCCATGTCACCCATGCCGCCTGGCGAGCCCAGGGTGGGGGAGACTGCGAGTGTGAGTGTGAATGCGAATGCGAGGCCGCCCGTGAGGGGAAAGGGAAACCGACACTGTGGGTGTTCGAGATTACCGCCGACCGCTTCCTGCGCAATATGGTCAGGGCTGTGGTAGGCACATTGGTCGAGGTAGGTCGGGGCAAGATGACAATCGACGGTTTCCGGGAGGTCATCGAACGCCGTGACCGTTGTGCCGCCGGCACCTCCATGCCTGCCGGGCCTCTCTTCCTACATGACATCAAATATCCCTATTGACCCTGAATCCCAGATGACATCACGCGACCCGCAGACCAACCGCCCCGACACTTTCGACGGAATCGAGAGTGTTTTCTCAGCCACCTATTTCCTTACCCCCGGGGAGTGTAATCCACAGCAGCGTATGCCCTTGACATTGCTGATAAACAGGCTTATCGAGGTGGCGACCCTGCATGCCAACCAGGTAGGCATCGGTTACGCCTTTCTGGTCAGGGAGCATCAGACATGGGTGCTGTCGAGGGTGGCAGTGGAGATGAGGCGTTATCCCGGGGTCAACGAGAATTACACAATCTCCACCTGGATTTCATCAATATCGCGACTCTTCTCAGAGCGTGATTTCGAGATTTGCGCCGAAAGTGGGGAGGTTATAGGCCATGCCCGCACGGTCTGGGCGGTGATTGACACCCGTACCCGTCAGGTGGGGGATATCTCACGGATTTCCTGGGTGAAGGAGCTGATTCCCGACCGCGAGCCGCCGGTTGACAAGCCGTCGCGCCTACGCCCGATACAGCCACCTGCTGATGGAGAGGTTGCCCCCGATGGGTTCCGTGAGACTAAATACAGGTTTCAGTACACCGACATCGACTTCAACCGCCACGTCAATTCCTCGCGTTATATCGAGCTGCTGTTGAACCAGTGGAGCCTTGATTTCCACGATGCCAACCGTCTGACCCGTTTCGAGATAGCTTATATCCATGAGGCGCGTTACGACATGGAAGCCACCCTTTTGCTCCAGACCGAAGGCTCACAGACCCGCGCCGAACTTATCGGCCCTGACCGGCAGCCGATTCTCCGCTCCCTGCTGCGTTTCTCTCCGCGATGATTCCTGTTGTCTTTCTCCTCAAAATTAAGTAACTTTGCAGTAGCAATGAAAACTGAAACCGAGAAAAAGAAAGATAACACCTCAGCCGCAGGCCGTCCCGGCCCTCTGAAAGTATGGATCGAGGCGATGAGACTCCGCACACTCCCCGCATCCATTTCGGGCGTTCTCGCCGGAGTCGCCGTGGCTCTCCAGCGGGGGCATTTCGACTGGCTTCCCGCCCTCCTGTGTCTCCTCTTTGCGCTTGCCGCGCAGATTGGAAGCAATTTCGCGAATGAATATTACGATTACCGCGACGGTCTCGACAAACCGGGGCGCGAAGGGTTCCGGCGTGGGGTCACCGAGGGTGACATCACCCCCCTGGCCATGCACCGCGCCACCGCGATAGCCTTCGGCATCGCCGCCCTGATAGGATGCTCCCTCATCTACTGGGGAGGGTGGTGGCTTGTGTTGGCCGGAATCTTCATCTTCATCGGCGCGTTGAGCTATTCCGCCGGGCCATTCCCTCTGTCGCGCAACGCCATGGGGGAAATCGCGGTGGTGATTTTCTACGGCCTGATTCCGGTGGGATTCACCTTCTACCTCCAGACCGGATATTTCTCGTATGACGATTTCGCCGCCGGACTCGCGGTAGGCTTGATGACGGCGAATATCCTGATTGTCAACAATTACCGCGACCATGACGATGACAAGGCCGTCAACAAGCTGACTACCGCCGTAGTCTTTGGCCGCAATGCTGTCGCCTGGGCCTATCTGCTCAACGGATTCATCGCCGTCGCCTTGACCCTGGGTATGTGGATTTCCGCAGGGACAATCACCCTGGTTTTCCCGACGCTCTATCTGATTGCCCATGTCTGCCTGTGGCGTTATCTCCGGGCGAATGAGGGACACCGGCTGAACCCCGCGCTGGGAATGACGGCGATGCTGATGTTGCTGTTCATCATAGCCCTCCTGATTGTCAGTGCGGTTGACTTCACCCCCGTCCCCTGACATCCCACTCTCCACCATCTAACATACAAACCTGTCTTTCCCGTGCTGCTCAACAGATTAGCCATAACGAACTTCAAAAACATCCCGGACGCGCGCCTTGAGTTCTCACCCAAGGTCAACTGCTTCCTGGGTGACAACGGCATGGGGAAAAGCAACCTCCTCGATGCCATCTACTACCTGAGCTTCTGCAAAAGTTTCTCGGGACTCACCGATATGCAGCTGATAAGGAGAGGGGAGGGGTTCGCCACCCTCCGTGGCAGCTATCTGCGGCGCGGACTCGATGAGGAGCTTACCCTCGGGCTGCAGCCCGGCAAGCGGAAGAGCTTCAAACGGTCAGGCAAGGAGTATGAACGCCTCAGCACCCACATCGGGGCTTTCCCGCTGGTGATTGCCTCACCCGCCGACAGTGACCTGGTGACAGGCACGGGGGAGGAACGCCGCCGCCTGATGGATATGGTCATCTCTCAGGCTGATCCGGTCTATCTCGACCATCTGATACGCTATACACGCGCGTTGCAGCAGCGCAACAAGATGCTGCGCGACCATTGCGTCGATCCGTCGCTCTACCTCTCGGTGGAGATGGCGATGGAACGTGCGGCCATATATCTCACCTCGGCCCGTCAGAAATGGGTGGAGGAGCTTTCCGGAATATTCGCCACCCGCTACGGCGCGATTGCCGCCGACGGGGAGATACCATCGGTCGGTCTGCGCAGCCATCTCGCCTCGGAGCCTCGCGGATTCGAGGCGATGCTCGATTCCGCGCGTCGCCATGACGAAATGGTGGGCCACACCTCCGTAGGCCCCCACCGCGACGACCTTGAGCTGTCGCTCAACGGCATGCCGGTAAGGCGTGTCGCCTCCCAGGGACAGTGCAAGACCTACACGGTCGCCCTGCGTCTGGCCCAGTACAGTTTCCTTGAGGATGCTTCCGGGATGAAACCCATAATGCTCCTCGACGATGTGTTCGACCGCCTGGACGCGCGTCGTGTCGAACGGCTCGTGGAGGTGGTCTCCGGAGAAGGGTTCGGACAGATTTTCATCACCGACACCAACCGTGGCCATCTCGACAACATAATGTCGCGCACCGGAGCGGGTGATCACCGTTCCTGGTTTGTGGAGAACGGCAATTTCCAACCGCTTGACAACACTTCCGACTGATGAAAAGAACCGAACCGATGTCGCTCCGCGAGATTATCGACCGCGTGATGGATTCCTCGGCCCGCAAGGATGACATGCTCGCGATGAGGGCCGCGTCGCTATGGGCCGATGTCGTCGGGCCCGGAGTCAACCGGTATACGGTCAGACGGTATGTGGCCGACGGTGTGCTTCACGTCTATCTCTCCTCCGGCCCGTTGAAGAGCGAGCTGTCATTCCGTCGCGACGCGATTGCCCGGTCAATCAATGACATCCTCGGGCGTGAAATCATAAAATCAATACGTTTCCATTGAGACAACGATAAGAACGACTGAATATGAACCCCATAGAAATCCCTTCCTGCCCCAATCCGAAAGTGCCGGCTCCCGTGGCCCCTTTCCATCACGCTCTTGAGGCGCAGTTGCGTTTCAATGATGTCGATGTGTTCGGACATGTCAACAACTCGGTCTACCTCCAGCTCCTCGACCTGGCCAAGGTGAGGTATTTCGAGGCGGTGCTTGGCGGCCCTGTCGACTGGCATGACGCTACGGTGGTCGTGGTGAATATCAACGCCAGTTTCTTCTCACCCGCCTATTTCGAGGAGCCGCTGACCGTGGCCACCGCTGTCGGGAAGATGTCTGTCCACAGTTTCATACTGGAGCAGCGGATTTTCAATCCCCAGACCGGCGATGTGAAATGTGTCGCGCAGACCGTAATGGCCGGATTCGACCCCCGCACCGCCACAGGCATCCCCGTGCCTGACAAATGGGTAAAGGCGCTATTAAATTTTGAAAATCGCGCGGAATAAGTTAACTTTGTATTCAGAAGCCGAGGGTGACATCCCGGCTTCCGATACCTGTTTTTTCCTCAACGATGGATATAAAAGAATCGATGCGCGGGATTTTGCTCGCAGAGAGCCGCGCCATAGAGAATATACCGGTCACTGACGACTATCCCCGTGCCGTCGGACTGATTGTCGACCATGTCGCCCGCAAGGGTGGCAAGCTTGTCACTTCTGGTATGGGGAAGGCCGGACAGATAGCGATGAACATCGCCACCACTTTCTGTTCGACGGGCATCCCGGCGGTCAATCTCCACCCCGCCGAGGCTCAGCACGGCGACCTCGGAATCCTGCAGGCCAATGATGTCATGCTCCTGATTTCCAACTCCGGAAAGACCCGTGAGATTGTGGAGCTGGTCGACCTCGCCCGCAGGCTGATTCCGGAAATACCCATCATCGTCATCACCGGCAACGCCGACAGCCCTCTGGCTGAGCTGGCCGACGCCACCCTCTTCACCGGAGGCGCGCCCGAGGTATGTCCCCTCGGCCTGACCCCCACCACCTCCACGACCATGATGACCGTCATCGGCGATGTGCTGGTGGTCAATGTCATGAAAGAGACAGGTTTCACCGCCCGGGAGTATGCTCTCCGCCATCACGGAGGATACCTCGGACATGCCGCCCGTTCCCACGGGAAATGACCTGTCAGACACTAACTTGTTAAAACTTACCGAAATGTCAACATCCTTGGCGGGAGCTGCCCCGAAAGGGAATCTCCCCAAAGTAGACAATATGCGCGTGGCCATCGTGGCCGCTGAATGGAACGGCCACATCACCTCCCGGCTCACCCAGGGGGCGATGGAGGTCTTCAAGGCCGAAGGTTTCGCCGACGACCAGGTTGACTGCTATGCGGTCCCAGGTGCGGTGGAGCTGACCTTCGCCGCGTCTCAGCTTATCGAGTCATCGTTGTATGATGCTGTAATCGTCTTCGGCTGCGTTATCCGTGGCGGAACTCCCCACTTCGACTATGTATGCCAGAGCGTCACCCAAGGTGTCACCGCCCTCAACGCCGATTGCGACATCCCTGTGATTTTCGGAGTCCTCACCGTGGACAATGAGCAGGATGCTCTTGACCGTGCCGGTGGCCCGTTGGGCAACAAGGGTGCCGAGGCCGCCGAGGCTGCCATCAAGATGCATGCGTTCGCCCAACACGTCAAATCCCTGTGATGCTTTCCCCCGCGCTGTATCTCTTCCCTGTGCCGCTCGACAACGACGCTCCGGTCGGACGCTCGTTGCCCTCCTGGAATGTTGAGCCGCTGAGGGAAATCCGCCATTTCGTGGTCGAGAATGTCCGTTCGGCCAGACGCTTCCTCAAGAAGTGTGACCGCACGATTGACATCGACCTCATCGAGTTCACTGTCCTTGATGAGCATACCGCCCCGGAGGATGTCCCCGCGATGTTGCGCCCACTTGAGGAGGGTAAGCCGATGGGGGTGATTTCCGAGGCCGGATGTCCGGCTGTCGCCGATCCGGGGGCCGACCTTGTGGCCGTGGCCCAGCGGAGAGGACTGAAAGTTGTACCGCTCGTCGGCCCGTCAAGCATCCTGCTCGCCCTTATGGGCTCCGGTTTCAACGGACAGAGCTTCGCTTTCAACGGCTATCTCCCCATCCATCAGCCCCAGCGTGGCGCGAAACTGAAGGAGATGGAGCGCAGGATTGTCAAGGAACGCCAGACTCAGATTTTCATCGAGACCCCTTACCGCAACAATCGGCTTATCGCCGAACTTGCGTCCACCCTCCCCGGCGACAGGCTGCTTTGTGTGGCCTCCGACCTCACCGGCGAGAAGGAGCGGATTGTGACCCTGCCGCTGTCTCGCTGGAGTAAGGAGAAGCTCGATTTCGACAAGATACCAGCCATATTCCTATTGTTTTAATTACCAGACACTTCCCGCCAGATGGCCCGCTATAAGAAAAGTTCCGGATACAGCGAATCCCTCCCCGGATTGTTCGACGACCTGGAAAGCCCAGTGCTTTTCCCGGGAGTCGAGCCGCTGCCCACACATCCGGTGATTGAGCGTGCTGTCAGACGTGAGGCAAACCTCAGAGGGAAGACCCACGGTGAACGCCGCCGCCTGGAGGATATGTTTTCAGGGGATGACTTCTCTCCGCTGGAAGTGACTCCGACAATCGACCGCCTGAACTTCATATCGTTCGGGTCGGGCAGTTCAGGCAACTGCGCCTACATCGGTGACGGGGAGGAGGGCTTCCTGATAGATGCCGGAGTGGATGACACCACCGTGGTCACGGAGTTGCGCCGCCACGGCATAAAGATGGACTCCATCAAGGGTATCGTCCTGACCCATGACCATTCCGATCATGTGAGGTTCGTCTACAAGCTCATACGCAAGCGCACCCATATGGCGGTCTACTGCACCCCCCGCACTCTCAGCGGGATGCTCCGCCGCCATAGCATATCAAACCGCATAAAGGACTATCACCGCCCGATTTACAAGGAGCATCCCTTCCAGATAGGCAACTTCACCCTCACCGCCTTCGAGGTGATGCATGACGGCAGTGACAATGCCGGATTCTTCATCACCCGTGGTTCACACAATATGGCGGTGGCCACCGATCTGGGGTGCATCTCCGAGCGGGCTGACTATTACATGCGCAAGGCCAACTACCTGATGATAGAGGCCAACTATGATGAGGGGATGCTTTCCGCCGGAAGCTATCCCGAATACCTCAAGGGGCGCATCCGTTCGGTCACAGGACATCTCGACAACGCCATCACCGCCAGCTACCTCAAGGAAATCTACACCCCCTCCCTGCGCAACGTGTTCCTCTGCCACCTCAGCAAGGACAACAACACCACGGAAATCGCCCTCCACGCCGTGGAGGAAGCCCTGACAGCCGCCGGGGCAACTGTCGGAGACGGTTCCAACACCCCCTACGCCCGAATGGCCTCCGTGCAGCTTATGGCCCTTCCCCGCTATGACTCCACCCCCCTCATCCCCCTCACCCTCCGCTGATATTAACGGCGGG
>URLF01000088.1 GCA_900548705.1 uncultured Porphyromonadaceae bacterium
GCCGCCGCCAAGCAGGCTGCCGAGGAGGCAAAGGCTGCCGCCCTCCGCGAGGTGATAGCCCAGACTGAGGCTCTCCGCGCCGAAATAGCCGCCGCAAAGAGCCTGTCAGACAAGAACGCCGAGGATATCGCCGCTCTCGTAGGACGTATCAACGGTATCGAGAATGGCCTGGCCAACATTGACCTGACTGATGTCAACGCCCAGCTTGGCGAGCAGGCTTCCCTTATCGCCCAGGCGAATTCACAGATTGAGGCTCTCCAGGTTCAGATTGCCGCCCTCGAAGGCTACAAGGAGCGCGTCGAGGCTCTGGAGACAACTGTGGAAAACTGGTCGGAGAAGGTGGCCGCTATCGACGGACTCATTGCCGATATGACCGATCTCAAAGGCCGCGTCGCCGCCAACGAGACCGCAATCACCGAGGTAAAGGGAGAACTTGCCGAGCTTTCCGCAAAGATTACCACCGAGGTGACCAACGCCATCAACACCATAGCCGGTGTGATCTCCCAGCGTCTGACCTCCGTCACCCTTATTCCCGAGCTTTATGTGGATGGAATCCCCACCATCTCGATGGAGTCCGCTAAGTATGTGAAGCTGGTCTACAATGCCACCAACCATAACTATGTGCCTGCAAACGGCAAGAACACCTTCATCATCACCAATAACGCCACCGAGGCACAGTATCGTCTCAACCCCGGCACAGTGACCGAGAACGACATCATCAAGGGTGGTCTCTCCTATGTGTCACGTGTGGCCACCTCCCGTTCGGGCGATGTTGTCGATGACATTATCAATGTGGCAGACGCTTCAGTGAGCGGCGACGGCATCCTGACCGTGAAGATCGGCAAGAGCACCACGGAGTCACTCAACCGTGTAGAGGCCAACAAAATCAACATCGTGTCGCTCAAGGTGCCTATCGCTCCCAAGCATCTCTTCACCGAGCAGGGTGAGACATCCGCCTCTGTATATTCAGAGTTCTCACGCATCGAGGAGACTTATTTCACTCCCGAGCTGATGTTTGTGCCCGGCAAGTATATCGGAAAGAACCTCCATGAGCTTGACTCCATATCGCTGTATAACTCCAAGCCCGGCGAGCTGATTTCCAAGAACCTCGTGTATAACAAGCCTTTCGACCTTTACGAACTGGTAGAGGGTTGCAAGTTCATCGCGCCCAACCATAATCCCCTTACCCGCGAGGAACTCCAGGCTTACGGCATGGATATCCGTTTCCATGTTGCCACACGCGCGTTTGTCCCCACCGACAATCTCGTTCCCCCTGCCGGCGACCATACCAACCAGCAGCAGTATGTGAAGCTCTCGGGTGAGAACAACTCTGTCCTGACCCCGATCACCACCACCGGTGCTACCGGAAACCAGGTCATCATCGGCAAGCAGCCTATCATTGTCGCCACTCTCTTCGACAAGACCAACGACAATATCATCAATGTGGGCTACTTCAAGGTTAACTTCACCGCCGAGGATATGGAGGATGTTGTAATCGACTGGAACGACATCGCCACCACCGGTGATCCTTGCTCGGGCGCTTCCTTCGACTTTGGCTGGCAGGATATGTCAGAGCGCGTCCTCGAACACCTCAACGTCGAGAATGGCGTGGCCGCAGGTATGTCAAAGGATGAGTTCACCAAGGTTTATGGTGGCAACTTCACCATCACACCCGCCAACGATGCCCAGGGCACACTGACCCCCAACGTGGTTCTCGCCAACAAGGATGCCTCCATCCCCGTGATGACATGGACCGTCACCCCGGCTCAGCTCGGTCACCTCGTGGTAGGCAACAATGTGACCACCTTCACCAAGACCATCACATTCACTGACCCGCAGAACCTCCATCCCAATGTGGTCATCAACCTCAAGTGGACTGTTTCGACACCTGTCGGAGCCACCACTCTTGGCAAGACCGATCCTCTCAAGTGGAACAATGAGATGATGAAGGTTTATGTGGTTCCGATGGAAATCCCCTATGTTTCCGGAACCAGCCCGAAGGCCCACTATGACACCAACATCCTCGAAGGCCGTGAGAAACCCTACGTCAAGGGTATCCTCCCCTGCGCTTACTGGGATATCAACTATGCTTCCGACTCCGACAGGGCTGCGAGAGTGCCTCTGGCATTCCAGGCCGGTTACGGCCACTGGGGCATGAACCTCACCAACCAGGCCAACCTCAACACCATCAGCTTCACTCTCGACAAGACCAGCTCGAGCGACCGCACTCTGGCTTGCAACGGTGGTAATGTGGTTCTCTCCTGGAAGTCGAACATCAACGGTATGAACAGCAATCCTGACAACCGTTACGAGTTCGCCACCAGCACCCTCAAGGTTGTGCCCATCCTGTCTCTTGAGACAACCACTGCCCAGGGTATCACCGACAACTCTCACGCAGTGACCATCAGCCTCAAGAACAATCTCCGCGTCAAGGATGCTTACGGCAACACTGTCGCTACCGTGGCTACTTCCGATTCTCCCTATGCCGCTGATTACTGGGATTTCTATGGTCTCAATAATCCTGCCTACGGCACAGACATCACCGTCGCCGACAATCCTGAAGGCACTCTGAATGTCCGCACCCTCGCTCAGCTCAACATGACAGCTGATGTCGATGCTGTAAGCGGTGACCTTACATTCCAGAACAACGGTTCGCCGCTCCAGGGCAACGCTTACCTGATTGTTCCTGTTAAGGTAACCCATATCTGGGGTACACTCAGCGGAAAGGTTGCAGTTCCTCTGAACAAGAAACTGGCCGCTCCCCGTCGCTAAGTTTCCAGATGCCATACACAAAGAATGACTGATCGTAAGGGAATCAAAACTGTATAGAAATGCAGAATCAATTTATTCATTGTGTGTAATTCGGTTACTCATAAACCGAAAATAAGTGAGGAGTCCCGCGTCGAGATGACGCGGGACTTTTTTCATTGATGCTTTTTCGGTCATCATATGGGACATGTCCTGTCGGTTGTTTTTTATCCCAACCAAATCCGGCCAGAGTATGTTTAAATGGTGTATCATATTGAATATGAGGGAGAGAAATTCTCCTTTAACTCTTATAATTGGGTAAATTATGGAACAATATCAAAAAAACTGGCAACCTGACATCCTCGGTGACGGATTTCCGTGAGGACATGTATCACACGATGATTGACTGGCTGTCTGAACGGGGCCTGTGACCTCGTGGACAGATAATGTCAACCGGCCAATGGCTTCCCTCATCCTGGAGGGACCATTGGCCGGTTGTCATCTGTGGCCCCACGGGGACACAGACCGGGATATGGGTTGATTAGTCGTTGTCGAAGGAAATCACCTTTGACTGGGAGGGATCGGGCGCGGGAGTGGTCACATTGCCCGAGCCGGATGATGCGGTTGAGGAGGTTGCCGGGGTGGACGGTTCGTTGTGGCGCGATGTGGAGGTGTGGCGTTCACGTCTCATCTCATCCACCATCCGCTTGTCGCGGTTGTAAGCCGGGGTGCTTTCAATCGCCTCGATGGCCTCATCATCCTCAAGCTGTTCGGGTGAGAGGACGATGTAACGCGAAGCCTCGCGGTCACGTTCGATGTTATCAACCTTCTCAGTCCCGTATATGTCCTTGATGACATCACGGCTGGTATCGGCAGCCTGTATGGGCTTCTCCTGCTGGGGATTCTTCTGGCTTCCTCCCCCGAGGAAAGGATTCTTCTCGGGTTTCTTCTGGCCGATTACGCCGACAGGGGCGGCGGGACGCTGTGAGCCTTTGATGACAAGCTCGAATCCGGCAGCCAGGATGGTGATTTTGATTTTGTTGCCCAAGCTGTCGTCGAAGCAGATTCCATAGATGACATCCACCTCCGGGTCGAGGTTGTTGATGAACGAGGTAAGCTCGTTGGCCTCTCCCATGGCGAACTCCGGGTCGGCGTTGCGCGAGAAGTAGAGGTTGAAGAGGAGTCGCTTCGAGCCGAAGATGTCGCGGTTCTTGAGCAGGGGGGAGTGGAGGGCATCGTTGATGGCCTTGGTGACACGGTGGTCACCCTCGCCGTAACCTGTCGAGATGATGGCCGCGCCGCCATCTTTGAGGGTGGTGTTGACATCCTTGAAGTCGAGGTTCATATACCCCTCCGAGGTTATCAGCTCCGAGATTGAGCGGGCTGCATCGGTCAGGGTGTCGTCGGCCTTGCCGAAGGCGTTCATCCAGTTCAGGTCGGAGTAGATTTCGGTGAGCTGCTCATTGTTGACCACCAGTATGGCGTCGACATATTTGCTCATCTCCTCGGCTCCGTCGAGCGCCTTGAGGATTTTCTTCTGCCCTTCGAAAAGGAAGGGGATGGTGACGATGCCGATGGTCAGCATACCCTTCTCGTGGGCGATGCGGGCCACCACTGGAGCGGCTCCCGTTCCGGTGCCGCCACCCATTCCGGCGGTGATGAACACCATCTTTGTCTCGTCGTCGAAGAGCTTGGCAATCTCCTCGGCGCTCTCCTCGGCGGCCACGCGGGCCACTTCGGGGTTGTTGCCCGCTCCAAGGCCGTCATTGCCTATGAGCACGCGGGTCGGTACCGGCGAGTTGTTGAGCGCCTGGCGGTCGGTGTTGATGATGACGAATGAGACATGGCTGATGCCCTGCTCATACATGTGGCTGATGGCGTTGTTGCCGCCTCCGCCGACACCGATTACTTTGATTATGTTTTCCTGACGGGCACCCCCGACGAAGTTGGAGGTTTTGTCGATATCTTCGCTTGTCATTGGTTCTGCTTTGCTTTTTGGTTGCTGATGCCTGGGCTAAGCGCAGGCTTTGATCACTGGAAGCTGTCGTCGCCTCCCCATACTCCGGACAGACGGTCCTTGAGTATGCCGAATATGGACGAACGGTGGCCACTGCTGTGGTTGTCCTCGTCCTCCTCTTCGTCGTCGGATTTCTTTTTACGTTTGTTTGTCTTCTCTTTCTTTTTGGACTGGCGGCTGTCGGCCTCATCGTCGTCGTCATATCCGCGACCGATGCGTGAGCCTTCCTCGCCATCCTCATCCTCGTCGCCGTAGATGTCCTCATATGAGCCGTGGCCTCTCATGGCCGGGGTCTCATCCTCGGCGGGAGGGAACTCGATGCACTCCGCTTCGGGAAGCTTGGAGGCTGCCAGCAGCAGGGAGATGACATCAAGGTTCTCGGCGGGATGGATTGCCCCGTCGGAGATGCGTACAGGCCCCTGCACGGAACCCATCCTTACCTTCATTTTCCCTTGCTTGCTCAGGAGGTCGTTGAAGCCGCGCAGGCGTGCGCCGCCTCCGACAATCACGATGCCGCCGGGGAGGTCTGCCGCCTTCAGTCCGGCGTATTCTATCTGGGCGAGTATGTTCTGTATGATTTCAGCCGCGCGGGCGTGGACGTAGTTGTTGACCTCGGTGTAGTCGATGCCGTCGGCTCCGGTGCGGCGCAGGCCGTCGGAGATCATGGCGTTGCCTGAGTTGCGCTTGATTTCATCGGCGCGTTCCTCGATGTAGTTGAGGGCGGTGAGGTCGATGGTGATGTTGCGCGAACCCATCGGGAGGGTCACCAGATAGACCGGCGCGCCGTTCTTGTAGATTGACACGGTGGTGGTTTCGGCTCCGAAATCGACAAACATGCATCCCAGACGGCGTTCGTCGTCGGTGAGGGCCATCGCCGCCTCTGCCAGCGGGCGGACAATGTAGCCGTTGATGTTCAGGTCGAGGCGTTCGCCAAGCACACGGCGGAGCATCCTTTTTATCTGGGGCATGCAGCTCACGGCGGCCATACGGGCACCAAGCTGCTGGCCGTATGAGCCGACAGGGTTGTTCTGGGTCTTGTTGTCAACGGTGAAGCGCACCGGAACCACGTCTACCACATCGCGCGACGAGTCAACCATGGCCTCGGCCTTGGCCTTGAGGTCGGCCACGAGCTGGGCGGTGATTTCCATCTCGGCCGGCAGGGTTGTCGACACCTCGACTATTTTGCTTGACAGCGATTTGCCCCCGAGGCCGACGTATGCCCCCGTGATGGTGGCGTCTTTGAGGCGCGGATAAGCCTCCAGACGTTCGCAGACGCGGCTGATGGCATTGCTGACATCAACATTCTGTATGCAGCCGTATCGGACCGAGTCGATGAGTTTTTCCTCTTCGGCGGCGATGACGTCGACCATCCCCGCTTCGTCGGCCACTGCGACGGCTCCTCTTATCTTGGAGCTGCCGATTTCTATGGCAACTATATATCTTTCTGGCATTTATGATTGGAGTTAAGCGTTTTTGAGTTAAGTGTCACATTCGGGGCTGAGAGAGTCGGTCAATGACTGACGGCGGTGGTGTCGGTGTCCGTGGCCACCAGCATCGAGTTGACATCCTCCTCCTCGATGTCCCCCTCCTGGTCGAAATGAATCGCCGGTTCGGGAATCGACTTGACCCGTCGGGTGGCAACCACCTGTCCGGCCCATTTGACGGATATGGTGTCGTAGTATTCCCACCCCTTGATGGGCATCACCTTGCGGTACATCGTCATCACGCGGGTCAGCTTGTCGGAGATGTCGGCTGTGTCGCCCAGATTGACCACATGGCCACGAATCAGAGGGACAAGGATGATGTCGCGGGTATGGGAATCGACCATCACCTGGCTCGTTATGGCGTTCCAGGCGGGGTCGGAATGAAGATGCTCCACCAGCGGAATCAGCTTGGCCGGGGATTCGCCGTTGTCGAAATTCCCGGAAATCACCGGCACGTCGAGATGGTAGCGGGCGTTGGCGGTAAGCTTTTTCCCGTCGCGGTTGATGTAATAGGAGTTGCCTTTGAAGTCAAACCCCCTCGCCACGGGAATCATCGGTGTGATGGTCAGGCGGATGGTGTTGTCGGGCATCCTCTCGACCATCGCGTCCTCGATGTTGACCACCCCGGCCAGCTTGTCCTCGATTTTCTGGAGGTTGATGGCTGAGGCGGGTTTGTCGGTGTCGTCGAGTGACCACTCCTTCAGCAGGCGCCTGACTTCAGTCCGGGTCACGAAGTCACGCGACCCGTCATTCTGGAGTATACGGATGTCGAACCCGCGACATTTGTCACGGGCCGACTGCTGGTTGGCCATCACCACGGCCACACCTATGTAGGCGACCAGCAAGAGAGCCATCAGGCAACGTATGACACCTTTCTTAGTCATCTGAGGGTGGGGTCGGAAAGATTATTTCTCAAGTTCCTTGACAAGCTTGGGCACTTCGGCACCGATGTCGCCGGCCCCGGCTGTCAAAAGTATGTCAAAGTTACGGTTTTTTATCGTCGGAATCAAGTCTTTCAACGGAATAAGTGTCTTTTTTTCGACGTTTATCCTGTCGAAGATGATTTGGGAGGTCACTCCGGGGATTGGTTCCTCGCGGGCCGGGTAGATGTCGAGCAACACTACCTCGTCGGCAAGCGACAGGGCCTTGGCGAAACCTTCGGCGAAATCGCGGGTGCGGGTGTAGAGGTGGGGCTGGAACGCCACGGTCAGGCGGCGGTCGGGATAGAGGGCCTTGATTGATGAGATGGAGGCCAGAAGCTCGTCGGGATGGTGGGCGTAGTCATCGATTACCACCCGCTCTCCGTCGTCAAGCACCTTCTGGAAGCGGCGTTCCGCGCCACGGAATGTGCCGATGGCCTCGCGGGCTTTGGCCGCGTCGAATGAGCCGGAGAGCCAGCAGGCGGCGAGGGCAGCCACGGCGTTCTCGATGTTGATTTCCACGGGGACACCGAGGGAGATATTGCGGATTGTCCCTTCGGGATGAACGAAGTCGAAGGTTATCAACCCATGGCCATGGCGGATGTATGCGGCGTGGAAGTCACCCTCGTCGCGGGAGTAGGTGTAGACCCTCACCCCTTCTTGCGGACGGGGTTTGAGTTTCAGACCGGTATGGAGCAACAACGCGCCCCCGGGAGTCACAAGTTCGGTGAACCGGGCGAAGCTTTCGAGATACTCCTCCTCGGTGCCGTATATGTCGAGATGGTCGGGGTCGGTGGAGGTCACCACGGCGATGTAGGGGGTGAGCTGATGGAAAGAGCGGTCAAACTCGTCAGCCTCCACGACTGAATAGGGGCTGGTGGTGGAGAGAAGGAAGTTTGAGTTGTAATTGCGGGCCACACCGCCGAGGAAGGCGTTGCAGCCTGTCCCCTGGGTCTGGAGGATATGGGCGGCCATGGTGGATGTGGTGGTTTTGCCGTGGGTGCCGGAGAAGCAGAGCGACTTCGACGCGCGGGTAATCATCCCCAGCACGACAGCACGCTTCACAACCTCGAACCCGTTGGCACGGAACCATGAGAGTATCCGGTTGTCGTCATGAATGGCCGGGGTGTAGACCACCAGTGTTGTCTCCGGGTCGCGGAAGGGGAGGGGTATGTTGTCGGGGTCGTCAGTGAAGGTGATTTCCACCCCCTCCTGTTCGAGGGCGTGGGTCAGTTCGGAGGGTGTACGGTCATATCCGGCTACTTTGCAGCCTTTGGAGAGGAAGTATCTTTCGAGGGCGGCCATTCCTATGCCACCTGCGCCTGCGAAATAAATGTTGGTTTTCATTGCAAGAACATTTAGCGGTTGATGATATGGAGAAGACAGTCAACGATTTTGTCATCGGCGGCGGGGAGGGCCATCTTGCGGGCATTCTCGGAAATCGCGCGCCTGCGTGACTCGTCATTCAACAAACACAATACTGCCTGTGAAAGTTCAGCGCGGCAATCCTTGTCGAGAATCATCACGGCGGCGTCGCGGGAGGCGAGAGCCTCGGCGTTTTTGCGCTGATGGTCCTCGGCCACGTTGGGGGAGGGGACAAGCACGGAGGGGACGCCCGTGAGCTGTATCTCGCTGATGGTGGATGCTCCGGCCCTGGAGACCATTATGTCGGCTCCCCGGTAGACAAGATCCATCCGGCTCACAAAGGGCATCGCCTGGAACCTTTCCGTGCCCCATTTCTCCATAAGGGGGGCGGCGAATGCCAGACATTCGTCGGCGTAAAGTTTCCCGGTCTGCCAAAGCACCGACGCTCCGGTTTCGAGTATCGGGGTCAGGGCTGAGAACATGGACTCATTGAGGGTGCGGGCACCGAGACTGCCACCCACCACCACTACCAGCGGACGGCTTGTGTCGAATCCGAGAGCCTTGCGGGCCTCCTCGGGTGTGGCCGAAGCAGTGACGATTTCGTGGCGGACGGGATTGCCGGTCTTGGTGATTGACCCGGCGGGGAAGAAACGTTCCATCCCGTCATAGGCCACGCATATCGCCTTGGCCTTTTTCGCGAGCAGTTTGTTGGTCACCCCGGCATAGGAGTTCTGTTCCTGCAACAGGGTCGGGATACCCTTTTTCTGAGCCTCTTTTAGCATCGGCCCGGAAGCGTAGCCTCCGACTCCGACACATACGTCGGGATTGAACTCCCTGAGGACTTTCTTTGCCAGCCGCATGCTCTTCCATAATTTGAGCAGCACCTTGAAATTGCGCCATGGGCGTTTGCGGTCGAAACCGGCCACCGGCAATCCCACAATCTCATACCCTGCGGCGGGGACGCGCTCCATCTCCATACGGCCAAGCGCCCCGACAAAAAGTATCTCGGTAGAGGGGTCGCGCCGGCGCAGGGCGTTGGCTATCGAAAGGGCGGGAAATATATGTCCTCCGGTGCCTCCACCGGAAATCAGTATTTTCATATAGGTCAATGTTTTTAGAAATCTGTCACCTGCCGACCGGCCATCATTCCTTGGCCAAGGGATTGGCGGCAATCATACCGGAGGGCAACTCGGCGATTTCCGCACGGATTGCCTGGGTGCTTTCGTCACGTTTGACAGCTGTGCGGCTTACCGACAGCATTATGCCGAAGGCGATGGAGGTTACCAAAATGGATGAGCCTCCTTTGGAAATCAGTGGCAACGGTTGTCCCGAGACGGGGAACACCCCTGTCACAATCGCCATATGGAAGAGGGCCTGCAGGACGATGAATACCGCCATACCCATGATGAGCAGCGTCGGCAACGCGCTCCGGCAGTTGGCGGCGATGGCCCCGGCGCGTCCC
>URLF01000089.1 GCA_900548705.1 uncultured Porphyromonadaceae bacterium
CAACCTCCCCACCTCGGGGGACGATGGGAGTCCTGGGAGATTTGGGAAAACTGGGAGGATTGGGAAAACTGGGAAGATTGGGAGACTTGGGAATTATGGGAGGGTGGGGAGGTGAGAGGGGATGGTTTGATTGGGGGAAATTAGTATTTGTGGTTGCGGATGCGGTAGAGGGTTTCTTTTGTGAGGCCGAGGTAGGAGGCAATTTGGGTTGCAGGGGCTGTCTCCAGGATGCGGGGATGGCGTTTGATGACCCACTGGTAGCGTTGGAGGGCATTGAGGGTCTGCATGACGTGGATACGTTCTTCAAGGAAGCTTGTGTAGCGGATAAGGGCGGCGTTGAGAAACAGCAGGGAGGAGGTTGTCTCTATTGCTGTGGAGTCGATGAGGATGTCTTTGACTTTGAGATGGGCGAGATATATGATTTCTGTCGGTTCGAGAAACTGTATGGCGATTGTGTCGGGATCATCTTTGATTGATTGCTGGGGAGCGATGATGAATTCGTCATCGAAAGAGAAGGAGAGGGTGTGTTCCTTGCCTCCGCTGGTTACATAGACGCGGGCCGCTCCTCGTTTAATGTAGTAGCTGTAATGGGTAAGATTGAAGGCTCCTCTGATGGTGTCGCCTTTTCTGAATGATTTTTCTTTCATAAGGCTCCGGAGGCTCGCTTCAATCTCAGGAGTCATTTTGGCGAAGGTCTTTATATGTTCTATGGGGTGCATGGTCTGATATATAAGGTGTCGGTTTTTATTCTGATGTCGTATGGGCTGGCGGATTTGCGTGGACGTTCTCCCTTGACGTAATAATAGGTTTTCTGGGTGTCCCAGGATTTGATGTCGATGCGTCTTGTCTGTTTTGAGGGGATTTCTACAGGCTGCTTGATGCTGCGGTGATGGATTTGCCTCCCGTTTGTGTCAAGATACTCTATTGAGAAGCTCAGGGCTGTTATCGTGGAGTCAGACAGGTTTTCTATGAATAAGGTTTCTTTCGTTGCCCGTAGTGTCTTCTCGTAGCCGCAAAAGCGAATCAGTCCATCGGTGGATGTGATGGTATCAGTGGGAGGAGTCGGCTCATCATGGTTCTGAACGGCAATCGGCTTCAGGTGTTTGCGGGTCGTGACAATCCTGTCGGCATTGATGGCCGAGGATATAGAGAGCATTGTCGCGATAATTGTCAGAAACCGTGGGGTATTCATTTTGCAGGTGCGGGATATGATGTCTTTGTCAGAGGGAACGTGGATTCTGGGGGTTGTGGGGGACTGGCCATTTCTTGAGAAATCCATCGAGATCGCGGGGCGTTTCATCACGCCATTTGATTGTTCCTCTGATCATGTAGGGGAGGAGTCGCCATGGATTGATTTCAATCCCTTTCCGAATCCCTTTCATCGTCATATGACCGTCATCAGGGAGGTGCAGGATGAATTGATGGGGGCTTGTGAGGGTTGAGCCTTTCCGGCGAGTGAATATGCGGGCATTGTAATAGTCGGGTTTCGCGGCAGGGGAAATCCATCCCATCAGGGTGCCAGGTTGCAAGCTTGGGTCGGGATTGTCAAGCAGTATTATCAGCCATTGTTCGGCGAATGTCCTTTCATTTTCGGGAGGTGTGATGCCGGTTGCCATAATCCAGGCTTTGGCAGGCACGATTCCGACATTCGCGCCATCGGTTGTCGCTGACCATATGCCGCCGATTCTTCCATATCCCTCTTCGCGGCAGATGGCTCTCACAAGTGAGTCTACATCGATTCCTTTGAAGCTGACATTCTTTTCACCGGACGGCCGCGGAGATGCTGCTGCCGATGTCACAGGGAGCGATATGGATATGGTAA
Organism: uncultured Porphyromonadaceae bacterium; assembly: GCA_900548705.1. Taxonomy (GTDB): domain Bacteria; phylum Bacteroidota; class Bacteroidia; order Bacteroidales; family Muribaculaceae; genus UBA7173. The sequence goes on from URLF01000089.1 coordinate 1,823, forward strand.
GAAACAGGATGGCGGAGAGTGACAGATGCTTCATTGTGTAAAACAAGAGGTGTGGCCTGACGCGCCGGCTTATTCCGGGGAAAGGACACACCTCCGTGGATTCTTTTGGTGTTAGTGTTGTGAGGATTTTGAGAGAGCGGGAAATCGTTATTCCTCGACGCCGGCGATAGCGGGATCGACGAGGATACGGCCGCAATATTCACACACGATGATTTTCTTGCGCATCTTGATTTCGAGCTGCTTCTGGGGCGGGATGCGGTTGAAGCAACCTCCGCAGGCGTTACGCTGGATGTAAACGACTCCGAGACCGTTGCGGGCATTCTTGCGGATGCGCTTGAACGCGTTGAGTGTGCGGGTGTCAATCATCGGTTCGAGATCTTTGGCCTGCTGGCGCAGACGTTCCTCATCCTGACGGGTCTCGTTGACGATTTCCTCAAGCTCGGCACGCTTCTCGGCAAGAACATGCTCGGTGTCGGAAATCTTTTCCTCGGTCACCTCGATGTCGCGTGTACGGTTGTCGATACTGCGGGTATATTCACCGATATGCTTCTCGCAAAGCTCGATTTCGAGGGTCTGGAACTCGACTTCCTTTGACAGGAGGTCAAACTCGCGGTTGTTGCGCACATTGTCGAGCTGTTCCTTGTAGCGGGCGATTTTGTTTTGGGAATCGGCTATTTTCTCTTTTTCCTGGGCGAGTTTCTGACGCAGATTGTCGATGTCAGCCTTGAAGTTCGCGATACGGGTGCGGAGTCCTTCGAGGTTGTCCTCAAGGTCTTTTACTTCGAGGGGCAGTTCGCCGCGTATGGTCTTGATGCGGTCGATTTCGGTCAGGACCGTCTGGAGCTTGTAGAGAGAGTTGAGACGGCTCTCGACAGAGAGGTTTTCAGATTTGTTCTTATCAGTGGCCATGCTAAAAGATGGAAAATTTTTACAAAGTTGTGGAGAGGAATCCGGGGGCGCTTCAGAGATAAACGACCGGATTTCTCTCAACGGTTGATTTCCAGACTGCAAAGTTAGGAAATTTTTCAGAAATCACGCGATAAAAAATATCTTTTGTGCATTCTTCGGTCTCAAAATGCCCGGAGTCGACAAGCAAGATGTCATCGGCGTGGTCTATGAACTGGTTAAGCTTGCAGTCGGCGGTGACATAAGCCTGAGCGCCACGCGCAATCGCCAAGGGGATGAATTCGGCGGCCGCGCCACCGCATAGCCCGACACTCTTGACCATTAGGCCATCGAATGGCACCCTCGAGCATTTCACACAGTCCGCTCCGAATGAATCCTTGACCAGCCGTACAAACTCTTTCCATGGCAATGCAGCCGGAAGGTCGCCGATGACTCCGAGGCCGGAAGCGTCAAGCCCCTCCATATCTGTCAGACCGAGGCGACGCCCCATTTCCCAGGATACTCCGGAGGGGGCACAGTCTGTGGCTGTGTGTGAGGAGTAGACCGCGATTCCATCACTGATGGCGAGGGCAATAGAACGCTCTACACGGTCACGTCCGGTAATCTGCTTCACACCCTTGAACATGAGGGGGTGGTGGGACACAATCAGGTTGCATCCCTTCTCCTTGGCTTCCCGGATGATGTCAGGTGTGACATCGACACACAGAATCACCCCGGTGCATGTCGCGTCGGGGTCTCCGAGCTGCCATCCGGAGTTGTCCCAGCTCTCCTGGAGGGAGAGTGGGGCGAACTCTTCGATGGTGTCTGTTATTTCTCTGTTGGTCATCGACTGTCAGGGTATGATGGTCATCGACCTGATTATTTTTCCTTGAGGTCAAGGGCAAGCTGCAGCTCGTCGAGCTGTTTCTGGTCGAGCGGAGCGGGAGCGTCGAGCATGACATCACGCCCGGAGTTGTTCTTCGGGAAAGCCATGCAGTCGCGGATAGAGTCGAGTCCGGCGAAAAGGCTTACCCAGCGGTCGAGACCGTAGGCGAGACCTCCGTGAGGGGGCGCGCCATATTTGAAGGCATTCATCAGGAAGCCGAACTGCTCCTGGGCTTTCTCCGGAGTGAATCCGAGAATCTCGAACATCTTTGCCTGCAGGGCCGAGTCGTGGATACGAATCGAGCCGCCGCCGACCTCGACACCGTTGACCACCATATCGTAGGCATCGGCGCGAACCTCCTCGGGCTTTGTGTCGAGCAAGGGTATATCCTCATCCTTGGGATGGGTGAAAGGATGGTGCATGGCCATAAGACGCTGTTCCTCGTCGGACCATTCGAACATGGGGAAATCAACGACCCAAAGACAGGCGAATTTGTTTTTGTCGCGCAGACCGAGGCGGCTGCCCATCTCAAGGCGCAGCTCGCAGAGCTGTTTGCGGGTCTTCATCGCGTCGTCGCCGGAGAGAATCAGTATGAGGTCGCCAGGCTCGGCTCCGAAAGCCTGCTTCATCTGCTGAAGCACTTCCTGGGAATAGAACTTGTCAACGGAAGACTTAACTGTGCCGTCCGGTTCGACGCGGGCATATACCATACCCTTCGCGCCGATTTGCGGACGTTTTACGAAATCGGTAAGCTGGTCGAGCTGTTTGCGTGTGTAACCGGCTGCCCCCTTGGCGCAGATACCGCCGATGTAGGCTGCATTGTCGAACACTCCGAAGCCGTGGCCTTTGAGGATCTCCATCAGTTCCACGAACTCCATTCCGAAACGCAGGTCGGGTTTGTCAGAACCGTAAAGGCGCATAGCCTCGGCCCACGGCATACGGATGAATGGCTCATTGAGTTCAACACCGCGCAATTCCTTGAAGAGATGTTTCGCCATACCTTCGAAGAGGGAGATGACATCCTCCTGGTTGACATAGCTCATCTCGCAGTCAATCTGGGTGAACTCAGGCTGACGGTCGGCGCGGAGGTCTTCGTCGCGGAAACATTTCACAATCTGGAAATAGCGGTCCATACCGGAAACCATCAGCAGCTGTTTGAGTGTCTGCGGGGACTGGGGGAGAGCATAGAACTGTCCAGGATTCATGCGGGAGGGAACCACGAAGTCGCGTGCGCCCTCGGGAGTGGAGCCGACGAGCATCGGTGTCTCGATTTCGAGGAAACCCTGCGAGTCGAGATAGCGGCGCACCTCCATAGTCATCTTGTGGCGCAGTTCGAGATTCTTGCGCACACAGGGACGACGCAGGTCGAGATAACGGAACTTCATCCTCAGGTCATCTCCGCCATCGGTCTCATCCTCAATGGTGAACGGGGGGATTTCAGCCGGATTCAATACCTTCAGGGAGCCTGCGATGATTTCAATCTCGCCGGTGGGAAGAGCCGGGTTCTTGGCCGAACGCTCGGCCACCTTTCCGGTCACCTGTACCACATATTCGCGTCCAAGATGATTTGCCTGTTCGCAAAGAGAGGCGTTGTCGGCGTTGTTGAAAACAATCTGGGTCAAGCCGTAGCGGTCACGAAGGTCGATGAAGGTCATGCCCCCCATCTTGCGAGACCTCTGTACCCATCCGGCGAGAGTCACCTCTTTGCCGGCATCGGCAAGCCTTAACTCGCCGCAGGTGTTAGTCCTGTACATGGTTTTATGCTTCGAATTGGATTAGTTAACTATGTCAAAAAGCCGTCACCGTCATAGAGGTGACAGCAAAGCTTGACGCAAAGTTACGCAGAAAATCGCAAACTCGGTCATCTATCGCTGGAAAAGTTTAAGAAGTTGTGGCAGTCTTTGTGTAAGTAGGTAGTCCTACCCCTATGGCCGTCAAATTTCAAGATGGTTTTATTGTGGAGAGAGAATCGATTTGACCCTGTCGATGAATGTGGGCCCGATATCCTTGAGGTGAACATGGACCGAACCGTCCTCTTTCGATATGAAGATTATCGAGGAATGCAACACTATGGCCACCGCTTCGTCAAATTCGATTATGGCGTGTATATGGCTCACGGGTATGGAGTGGAAAGGGGAGGAGGATTCTATGGAGTTTATGACCAGCTGGTCGCCGTCGATTTCGATGGCGGTCTCGATAGGCACTTTCTCAAACAGAAGTGGTATATCAAGTTCATCAGGCGACGCCGGCCGCTTTCTGAATTTCTTGTAGATGGAGTCTATGACTTTCTTTTGGATCATACTTTTGATAGATTTAAAGCTCAAGATAAAAAGAGGGAATCACTCCCTGGTTTTACTCATGTCTCAATCCCGGAGGTGGTCTGACCCCCTTGTCTGATTATAAAACCATCAAGAGTCACTAATTGTTGCAAAGTTAATAAAAATATCCATTTATATAATATGTATTTCACAATAAATCTACCAGGAGGAGAGGGTGGAAATAGGAGCATACTATTGATATGAGATTATGGAGGTGAAGCAGTGATTATCCGAGTCGCAAGTCAGGAAATATGGCCGGTGTAGAAAAATAACCAGTGCTTAACAATGTAACTTATTGATAATCAATGCTTTTCCGACAGCGGCGTAGACAATTTTGTAATTAATTGATAATCAGCAAAGTAAGCCGGAGATAGATTTTTGGAATCTTGCAGTTTGTAGATGGCTTGTAATCAGGATGTTGCAAGCGAATGACGTTAGGTTTTTCACGGGCTGCCTTTTAGGCATATGGCTCAGGATTTTCGTAAATTTGCATAACACATAGCAACAGGAATAGAGTAAAGGATAACTATGATTAGTGTGGCTTCATCGATAGTCACATCGATGAGGTAGATCCGGTTGTTGAGTAAAGGAGCCTCTCCTTTAGACAGCAGTCAGTAGGGCGCGTGAAGGCAGGGATTCCTGTCATTGAAGGATTATCTGGGGTAAAAGAATAATCCGTCACGCGCCCTTTCTTTATGCAAATTGATTCCGTGAGGATGCGGAAAGACTGGATGCCATCCTGACTTTTGTGTTTGTGTCAGGGGTCATCTCAATATGAGAAGAAGACCGTCAGAAATGCTTCAGACGGCCTTCTTCCTTTTCACCCCAACGTGTGTGGTGTAAACAAAACGGAGCGGCCAGATAAGTGGCCGCTCCGTTTTATGTCTGAATGTGATGTTGCGCCAGTAATCAGGCGAGGAAGCCAAGCAGAACGCCCGCTGCCACAGCCGAGCCAATCACTCCGGCCACGTTGGGACCCATCGCATGCATCAGCAGGTAGTTTGACGGGTCATATTCCAGACCGAGGTTGTTGGAGATACGGCTTGACATCGGGACGGCCGACACGCCCGCGTTACCAATCAGAGGATTGATTTTCTTTGTTTTCGGGAGGAATAGGTTGAAGAACTTCACGAAAATCACACCCGAGGCTGAGGCGATGATGAATGCCATGAAACCGAGGGCGAAAATGAAAATTGTCTCTTTGGTGAGGAATGTCGAGGCCTGGGTCGAGGCTCCGACGGTCATGCCGAGCAGGATGGTCACAATGTCAGTGAGGGCATTGGAAGCGGTCTTGGCCAGTCGGGTGGTCACACCGCATTCGCGCAGCAGGTTGCCGAAGAAGAGCATTCCGAGCAGAGGTATACCGGAAGGCACAACAAAGCAGGTGAGAAGCAGACCGACAATCGGGAAGATGATTTTCTCGCTCTGGGCCACCGCACGGGCCGGCTTCATCTTTATGAGACGCTCGTTTTTGGTGGTCAGCAACCGCATGATGGGGGGCTGGATTACCGGTACAAGGGCCATATAACTGTAAGCCGAGACCGCAATCGCACCCATCAGGTTGGGAGCGAGCTTCGAGGAGAGGAATATCGCCGTCGGGCCGTCAGCACCGCCGATGATGGCGATTGCTCCCGCCTGGTCAGGCATGAATCCGAGCAGCAGGGCCACCATGTAGGCTCCGAAGATGCCAAACTGGGCGGCTGCTCCGACAAGCATCAGCTTCGGGTTGGCAATCAGGGCGGTGAAGTCGGTCATCGCGCCGATGCCGAGGAAAATCAGGGGAGGATACCAACCGGCTGAGACACCGTTGTAGAGGATGTTCAGCACCGAACCTTCCTCATAGATGCCGATTTCCAGGCCGGCGTCGGGGTTGAAAGGGATGTTACCAATCAGCATACCGAAGCCGATGGGAACCAGGAGCATCGGCTCGAAATCTTTCTTGATGGCGAGCCATATGAAGAAGAGGCCCACGGCGAGCATCACGAGATGCTGCCAGGTGGCGTTGGCAAAACCGGTCAGTTCCCAGAACTGGCCGATGTTGCCGGCCATAAAGGATCCAAAATCGTTCATTCTTATGGTATTAGGTCGGCCGGAAAGCAATAAGGTGGCCGACGGAGTTTAATAAGCGATGGAGCGGTAATTGAGTCTGTTTGACAATGAATCCGTCAGGCGATTGTGATAAGCACAGTGCCTTCGAGGACTGAGTCTCCCTTGTTGACATCGATAGACTTGACTGTGCCGTCTACTCCGGCGCGAATCGAGTTTTCCATCTTCATGGCTTCGAGCACAGCGACCTGGTCGGATGCCTTGACAGCCTGTCCGACAGTGACGTTGATGTCGAGAACCACACCGGGGAGGGGAGCCTTCACGGGAGTGCCGCCGGCAGCAGCCTTGGGCGCGGGTTTGGCGATAACCTTCTCGCCGGACGATGTGCGGGGAGCGGCAGCGGGCTTCACCGACTTGATTGTGGGAGCCTTTGCCTTTTCGATTTCAACCTTGTAGGGGGTGCCGTTGACCTGCACCTCGGCAATTCCGTTGTCGATGTCGCCGATGCCTACCTTGTAGACCGTCCCGTTGATTTTGTATTTGTATTCTTTCATTGCTGGAAGTTCTATGGGATTTCTGTTTGTTATGGAATGTTGTGATGAGGTTGTCAGCGCCTGTTAGGCATCTGGCGGAGAGTGTAGATATGCGAGCTCCAGGGAGAATAAGCCTTGCGTACCTTGTTGATGGTAAGCACGGAGCTTTCGCGGTCGTGGGCGTCGAGATGGTCGTGTAGGGCCATGACGATGGCTGCGATTTCCTCGCCGGAGTCACCCTCGGGATGCTCGTCGCGATTGAGTTGGGCGTGATCGATACCCTGGGCCTCCATCTTCTTGCGTTTCGAGCGGGCTGCGTTGAAGCGTGAGATGATGTAGAAACAGATGCTCAGAAGAATCAGGGCCGAGAATACAATGCCCATGGCTGTGATAGTCATAGCGAAACCGTTTTCGTCTTTTTCTTTAAATTCGTCAATTTTGGGGTTGGTGCCTTTGATTTTGTTGGCGCTCCCCGGAGTGATGTAGTCACCTTCGGCGTCGGATCCGTTGCGCACAGACCAGAAATCCTCCTCCGCTTCCCCCTCTTTGGCTCCGACTCCATCGATTTTGCGGGCGTATGACTGACCGGGTTTCAATACCGGGACAGTCACACAGTCAATGAGGGTCTTGCCGTCGGCATCATAGATGGCGATAATGTTGGGTTTGGAAGGATCAAGGGTGAAAGTGGTGTGGAATGTGCCGTCGGTGGGGCGGTTGTCGGCCCAGAACACCACATGCTGGCGTTTGGGTATTTTTGTCTTCACGTCACCCAGGGGCACCGGATAGAGGGTCTTTTGGGTGGTGTCATTGGTCAGGAAGACACTGGAGATTTCCATCGCGGCGTAGTTGGAGTTGAAAAGCTCAATCCACGCGGCGTGGCGGCCATACTCGTCCACGGCGTTGGAGTCATTGACGACCATGACTTCATTAATCTTCAGTCCTTTGCGGGCCTGGGCTGACATAGACGCACAGCCGATGACCGCCAACGCGAAGAACAACAGAAGTTTGCGTTTCATTTATAGGGCGTTTTTTATGGTAATTGTTTTAAGGGTGAGGGGGCGATTCCCGCAGGAGCCGCCCCCTACCTCTTGTATGGTGAAACGTCTGTTCTGTTACAGGGGGATATTGCCGTGTTTCTTCGCGGGATTTGTGACGCGCTTGGTAGCGAGCTGCTGCAGGGCGCGAATCACGCGGAAACGGGTGTTGCGAGGTTCGATGACATCATCGATATAGCCATACCTGGCGGCGTTGTAGGGGTTGCAGAACAAATCATTGTACTCTGCCTCCTTCTCCTTGAGGACCTTGGCGGGGTCATCCGAAGCCTTGGCCTCCTTGGCGTAAAGCACCTCGACAGCGCCCGCACCACCCATCACGGCGATTTCGGCTGACGGCCATGCGTAGTTCATATCGCCGCGCAGCTGCTTGCAGCTCATCACGATGTGGCTGG
>URLF01000090.1 GCA_900548705.1 uncultured Porphyromonadaceae bacterium
CAATCCTCAAAGCCTAAAAATCAGAGGCTGCACCGTAAACCTTTATTACGACACAGCCCCTTGGTTTGTTGTCAGGCCTTATGGCCGGGAGGGGATTAGAGAACCACTTTGACGGTCTCGGCTCCGGATACAATCACATAGAATCCACCGGGGAGGGTGATGGTACCGGCTGCTCCTGAATATACCTTCATGCCGGCTGCGTCAAAGATTTCAACAGCCTTGTCAGACACTACTTCAATGCCACCGTCAATCGCGGTCACGCTGAATGCGGCTTCCTGACCAATCTCCTCGACACCTGAACCGATGCCGATGATGTTGTTGAATTCCTTCCAGCCGTCTGCGGCCTTGTATGCCTCCAGGGCGGCGTTGGGGACATACAGGATAGCGTTCTCATACACTTCGCTGTCAAATGCGGCTCCGACAGGAGGCTCGGTGTTAAGGCTTGTGACGCTTGTCAGGGCCTTGTCTCCCATGAATGCCTTGTTGCCTATCGTGGCGACATTTTCGCCAAAGGTGATTTTGTCAAGGGCGAAGCACCAGTAGAAAGCTTCCTGCTCGATTTCGGTGACGGTATTGGAAATCTCGAATTCCCGGAGGCTTGCGCAGCACTGGTACATGCCGTCGGGGATTACGGTGATGGCTTCCGGCAGGGATGCTTCCTCGATGCCGCTCTGATAGAAGACTCCGTGGCCGACAGAGGTGACTGTCTCGGGCAACGGCAGTAGTTTCAGTTCAGGAGTGTAGGCGAAGGCGAAACGGCCTATTTCGGTTACACCCGACGGGAGGGAGATGTCTTCGAGCGCGGCGCATTCCGAGAAGGCAAATTCACCAATCTTGGTAACAGTCGCGGGGATTGTCATACCCGCGAGAGAGGTGCAGCCTGACACCATACGGGCGGGAATGGCGGTGGGGTTGTTGTTGAGGGTCACCGATTCCAGCGAAGCACAGAGGCTCAGCACGTCGTCGCCAAGCGAGAGGACGCTCTCAGGGATGACAATCTCGGTGAGGTTGGTGTTCTCAAACGCGCTCTCGCCGATGGTGGTCACAGAGGAGGGGATGGTGATTTCCGAAAGGGAGCTTTCCCAGAATGCAGCCCCGGCGATGGTGGTGACAGTCTCCGGGATGGTGATGGAGGTGATGCCTTTCACCTCCGAGAATGACAGGTAGCCGACCTCGACCACGGTGTACTGCTCCCCTTCATATTCCACATGGGCCGGAATCGCGGTCACGCCGCTGTATTCGCTCTCATCCGAGGGGAAGGTGACGGAAAGTGTATGCTCCACACCCGATACCACCTTGTAGGTCAGCGGCTCGATTTTGATTTTCGTGCCGTCGGCGAGAGGACCTTTCACGGTGTATTTGAGGGTGAACTCATAGTTGTAACGGCTGTCGAAGGTAGCGACGCTCAGCGAGAGGGCGCGGGCGGGGACATGGATTTCATACTCGCCGGTTTCGGTCAGGGCGGGGGAGAGTCTGAGACCGATTTCACCGGTGTCCATAGTGGTGGGGTCAAGGTTGAATGTGGCCGTGATGTCGGTGGGATTGCCGTCACGGGTTACGGTCACATTGTCTTTTGCCGGGCCGCTGGCATAGACTTCGGCGATATTGGGGAAGTAGAGCAGTATCTCGTCAAGCGATGTCACGGATGTCCCTGATTCGGGATATGCCGACACTGTCTCCTGGGGGTCTTCGGGTGTCACACTGCCGTCTATCACATACCGGAAGCTGGCGGCAGGCCAGTCTACATCGTCATAACCGCAGATGCCGTTGTCAGGTATGTTGACAAGGTATTTGCCTGGGACTGTGTAAGGTTCGGGAAGTGTGAGAATCACGTCACGCATTCCTCCACCCTCCTCCACGGAGAATGTGGCGACGGTCTGACCGGTCTCCTCGTTTACAAGCACCGGCTTGTTGGAGCCGTAACCCTCGGGGAAGAGAGCCGAACGCTGATATTCGACAGTGAATTCCTGAATCTTGCCTACAACGCCCTGCTCCGGGGAGATGATGTAATAGGGGTTGTCGATGGGAGTGAAATCTCCTGGTTCCGGGCCGGGGGTGTCGCCACCACCGATAGTGAGGGTGAAAGAGATTTCGGGGTTGGGGTCACCTTCATCGGTCATCCAGTTGTAGTTGTAGTCGAAAGTCCCCGAAGGGATGACCACGTTGTACGTGCCGTCGGCGGTTATGGCATCCTGTTGGAGGGTGATGGTGTTGACATCGTCATATGTGCCGGTGACCTTCTGGGTGATGGGGTAGTCGGTGCCGTTGATGACCACTTTCCGGTTGACATAGGTGTCAAACCTGCCGGTGGTGTGCTTGACAACGAATGTCTTGATTTCCTCGACATTGTCGCCGTCACCCGGTTGGACGCTCCATCCGTCAGGGACGGCGCCATAGGCGAATACCGATGCTGAGATAGCCAGCATAGCACTTAAAATGGTTCTTTTGTTCATTGGGTAAAATAAGTGATTAATAATTAGATGGTTATGTGGTGGTACAAAATTATGATAAACAGGAGCCAGTAGATTAGTGAATGTTCAACAGGGATGAGCAATATCCCAATCCAAAAACAAGCTACCTTCAAGATATTCCCAAAGGTAATAAAATTTTCCGTACGACATCCCTAAAGGATGGATTTTTTGCAATAAAACCAAAGACCGCCCGGCTCAACTGGTGAGTGGACGGTCTTTGATTTTATATGGCTCCGGGAAGGATTGATGTTATTGCTCCCGGAAGAAGGGACAGATTTACTTGATGGTCACCTTGCGGGCGGAACCATCGGAGTAACGGCGGATATAGATGCCGGGTTCGGGGTTGTTGTCGACCTTGACACCGGAGAGGGTGTATGTGGCGACAATCTCGAGCGAGCTGTCATCACCGATGCTCTGGAGACCGCTCTGGGTAGCAATCGCGTCGTTGGAGAACATCGACTCGCCACGTCCGGTGTATATCGCGGTAACGTTGTAGACGGCGTTCTTGTCGGTTGCCTCGCGGTCGGCATAGCTTGTCGATGTCACAGGCGCATCGTTGAGCTTCACGCCATTGCGGTATACATTGTAACCGGTCAGGGTGAGGTTGGCCGCATTGTCGGCGGGGGTGAAGGTGACATCGTCAACCATCAGCATGTAACCGTCGCGGGTGATGCAGCGCAGGGCGAAATACTTGGCTCCCTGGGGGATGTCGAAGTAATACTGCTTCCATTCCCAAGGCACATTGCTGAATATGGCCGCGGATGTGAAGTCGTCAAGGTCTATGCCCTCTGTGGAATAGAGAACCTCGATGGTCTCAAGGGCATCTGCCAGCATGGACTTGGCCCAGAACGAGATTGTCTGCGCGTTGCCGTTCAGCTCGGGTGAGATAGCCCAGTCGTCGCTGCGTTTCTGGTTGTACTCACTGTCGGTGACAGCCATGGAGACGAGATACTGGCTTCCGGAATGGGCGGTGTAGAAACGCGGGTCGCTGAAATGCTCTACCATCGGCGCGTAGTCGCCGGGAAGAACCCACCATGACTGTGCTGACATGGGCTGGGGAGCATAGGCGGGCACGTCAAAGAAGCGGAATCCATAGATGCCGTAGCCGTCATTGTCGATGAATGTCCAGTTGTCGAGGTCATCGTTGCTCCAGGGAGCAGGTGTCTCGAAATCCTCGGTGATCTCATCGTCGAAAGTCCCTGCCAGGTCAGGCTGGCTCCATGCCAGGTTGATGGTGGTGGCGTCTTCCGAAGGATAAGTGGCGGTGAGGTCATTGACCGTGGGATAGTTGGGGTAGATGGTGGCCACGGGGGTCTCCTGTGACGCGTTGTTGGCGGGAATCATGTCGCCGTCCACTGCTATTTTTGCCTGGTAGGAAATTTCGGCGGGGGAAGTCACAGTGTGGGTCACCTCGAAGACTACCGATCCGCGGCTGTCGGTCTTGACAGCACCAAGTGGTTTCTCGTCGATTTTCGTGCCATCGGCGTAAAGCTCGACAGTGGCGGCAGGTATGTCATTTAGACCGAAGTTGGCATAGCCGACCTCGATGGATGTGGCGTTGCCGGCCTTCACGCGCTCGGGAGCTACAAGGGATGTCACGGCGATGTCGGATGCGACGCGGTCACGGATCTGGATGTTGTCAAGCTGGATATACTGGAAGTGGTGGATGGTTCCGATGAACATAACCTGAACCGACTGACCCTTCCACTGGTCGAGAGACATCTCGACGCGGTGCCATCCCTCGGTCTGGAAGTCACTGAGGGTATATGTGTGGATAAGGCTGAAATCCTTCTCGTTCGACCCCTTGATGTAGACATCCACGGTGTTGTCATCCGGATGGGAGGGATCTACAAGGTTGAAGAGGTAGAATGTGAGCATCGGGGTGGTCAGTCCGTCAAGATTGATTTTGGCGGAATAGAGATGCCCCTTGCTGCCGATGTAGTTGCCGAACATCGCCATCATTCCGTTGTCACCATCCTGCGGGGTCACCTCCTCGAAGGTGTTGGCGGATGCGAAATCCCAGTAAGTGAGGTTGTCAGAACCGCCTCTTAACCAGGCGTGCTCGGTGGTCATATTGGGGAAGGAATCCTCGAAGGGTGCGACATAGGGGAGACCTACCGGAATCTGGTCGGCCATGGCGCCCTGCATGTTCTCCCCGGCCTCGGTGGATGCTGTGACACCGAAGCTCCAGAAGAGCTGGGGTTCGTCGGGAAGCATTATCTGGAATGTGGATGAGCTTCCGGTGAGATCGGTCTGGATTTTGGTGTCGACACCGTTGATGGTCGTCCAGATGCTGTAAGTCACATTGTCGGGGTTGAGCGGGGTGCCGTCGATGTAGGTTGTGACAGGTTCCCATTCCACGGTCACTTCGCCGATATTCTGTGTCTCAAAGGCGAATGCCGACGCGGGAGCGGCGGGGAGGTTGATGCCCACGAAGGTCTTGACCTCCGCGTCCAGACCGGTTCCGCTCCAGTTGGTGGCGTAGGCGGTATAAATATGGTCTCCCTTCTCGGGAACGATGTCGGTGAAGGTCACGACATCGCCCGGTGTGGGATTCTCGAAAGTCTTGACCAAAACGCCGTCGCGGAAAATCTCGACTTTATCGAGGGCTCCGATGGAGTTCCCTTCGAGGGTCTTGTCGGGAGCCTTGCAGCTCACGACAACGTTGAGGGCACCGTTGAGGTCGGCCACTGCGGTAAATTCCGCAGGCGCTTGGGGCACAGTGCTTTCATAAGGCGCGGAGACGCGGAGGTTGGTGGCGAGCAACCACCAGTTTCCGGCTTCGGTGAGGGAGTGGATGCCGATGTATCCCTTGCTTTCATATCCCTCTACCTTTACAATACCTGAATATGTGGTGTAGCCACCGTCATCTTTGGTGACCTCCGTAGGCTGGATGACAGTCGTAGTCATTCCCTCCGGAGTGGGGGAGGTGCCGAATTTGAGCTCGAATTTGCCCGGAGTCTGGCTGCTGCGGGCTCTCATGTCGACGGAGACTTTGAAGAAGTTTCCGTAGCGCATGTTTATCGGAGGAGTGATCAGCCAGTCGTCAGCGTCGACCTCGCTGCTGGCTTCGGCTGCCATATCGCCGCTGTAGAACGACCAGGTCTTTCCGTCGCCGTTCGCGTCAATGATGGTGTAGAGGTCAGTGACGCTCTCGTCGGTGAAGTTCTCGGAATAGGGGACAGATGCCAGTCCGACAACCACATTGGGTGACATTCCCTCTTCCGAGGGGGTATCCCTGGCGATGGCGGTGACACCGTAACGATAAACCCGCAGTCCGGCTTCGGGATCCCAGTCATAGACAGAGGTGGATGAGGTCGATTCCTCAATCACTTTCTCGTCGGGATAGCGCACCACGCGGTAGGTCACCGGGATGTCGCCCAGGTCGGTGCCGTCGGCTGCCTTGGTGACAGCTTCCCATGAGATGCTGACAGATGAGCTGTAAGCTGAGGAGCTGGCCTCTGCGGTAACCACCGGGGCAGCCGGGGCGGCCACACCGACAGTGCGTGAGATTTTGGCTGCGGGGCCTTCACCTGCGGCATTCTTGCAGATTACCTTGAATGTGTAGTAGCCTGCTTCAGGCACAGTCACCGGTTCGATGTGGGTAGCCTTTGCGTAGACGCGGCTGTTGGCGATCTCGACATCATTGGCCAGTATGCGGAAGTAGAGGTATTCCTCCAGGTTGTCACCGGCGTAGGTGGTGCCGGGAGCCTTGAATTCGAGGGTTCCGGTCAGGGAAGTACCTTCGAAACTCAGCGAGAGGTCGGTGGCCGCGCCGGGAGCAGCCTCCGGTTCGGCGATGTAGAGGCCTGTGACCTCTATGCCGGCATCGAAATCGCGAATCTTGGATGCCGAGGCGTCGGCCAGGTTCACCTCATATATCGAGCAGATATTTGAGGGGGAGGTGACGCTAAGATACATCTTGCCGGAAACGTCATCGATGACAGCGGATGAATGGATTTGCTCGACATACGCCCCGTCGGTCTTGGCGGTTATCGAGGTCGAGCCGACTGCGGTTATCGCTCCGGAGGTCTTGTCGACCTTGTAGAGGGTACCGGCGGCGTCCAGTCCGTAAAGCTGTCCGGTCTTGTCGAAGGCCATGGCCCCGAGATGACAGGAGAGATTGCCTATGATTTCGCGCTCGGCATTGGTCGACTCGATGTCAAACTCATAGGTGTTGAGCTGGAACCCGTCACGGTCGGCATTGGGGGCGCAACCGAAAACACGGTAGGTCTGCGGCTCGGCGGCGTAATCGGAAGCCATGAACACAGATGCCGGCGAACCGCTGATATAGGCGGAGTTAAGCTGTGTCCAGGATTCGGTGTCGTATGCGTAGGTGTTCGCACCCCCGTAAAAAGAGTAGATGTTGTTGAGGGTGGTGGCGAAATATGTTCCGTCACACATGACACCGCTTCCTGAGGCCGGCTCGGTTTTGCCGAGCAACTTGAATGTCCCGGTGTCGGACATCGGAATCTGGTAGACACCGGATTCCATGCCTGACGAGGAGACGACACTGCCACACAGGTTGGGAGTCTGGGCGGAGGCTGCCAAGGCCGCCGTCAGTCCGAGTAATGGTAGAAAATGTCTCATATGTCTGTAAATAATGATTAGTGTATTTCTGTTTTCAAGACACAGATAGCGTGGTAAGCCAATATGATGGGAGAAGGCAGGATGTCGTTTCCGTCATTGTCGCGCACATAGCACCACTCCCAACGCAAATATAGTGAATGTCGGGAGCAGTCACATTAATCTATATTAATTTCCGACGGCAGGAAAGTTGGATTTGTCTGGTAGCGGCAGGAAAAATGTTGGAATTTGTGGTCGGAATTACCTTATGCTGTTCTCTTTGAGAATTTCTTTCTTGATTTTGCTCAGGTGTTGTTCGGTTATGCCGAGATATGACGCGATGATTTTCGACGGCACGATTTGAAGAATGGTCTTGTGACGGCTGTTGAGCTGCTCTTTCATCATCATGTCGTGAGAGGCGTGATCGTGAGCGGAGGTGTCCCCCTGTGGCGCAGGAAAGGCACTCGACAATCGGCTGGTAAGTTGGATTAGACGGCTTTTTGCGTCGCCGCTGAGCAGGCGGTTGCGCACCTCGGCGTAATAGAGCTGGTTCTGATGGGCGCTCATTACCCACAGGGCAAATTCGTGCGACTCTCTGGCGAGGCCGTCGAAATGGCTTTTCGGAATACGGACCACCACACTCGGGCAACACGCCTCGTAGCGGTAATATGACGGCTCGTTGTCGTAATAGCTGTGAAATGAGATGAGCAGCGTGCCGGGGAGGGCGAATCCGGCTGTGATTTCGTTGTTGCGGTCAAGGTAGGTGCCCCTTATCAGCCCCTCCTTTACGATATAGATGTTGGGATTGAACTCCCCGGCATCTATCATCGGCTGGTATGTGTGCAGCCCGATTTCCTCTCCGCCGTCGAGCAACCGGTCGAAAAGCTCCTCCCGAAGCCGCATTCTGGCTTCGAGAGCCAGCAGCTTCTTCAGACGGTCTCTGTCATTGACACGGTTGCCCATATGGAGTTGTGATTTATGTGGTTTTTGTCAGTGGTCAGCGGATGGCGGGGCCTTGGCGCAGGATTCCCCCCGTGGCCCGGTCGTAGATGATGTATATCGGGGCCTTCTTGTCGGTGAATGAGTTGGGGGCGAGTCCGTAAGAGATGCCGAGCTGGGATGCGGCCAGACGGCGTGAGGCGTAGGTCTCGCCGTCGTAGACCACAGTAGCCTGCAGCTCGCCAGGGATGCAGTAGGGGATGCCGTTCTTGGGGAAAGCCAAGGTCTGTCCCTTCTCGTTGACAGGCATCTCCCCTTGGGAGATGGCCGACAGGTCGAGGTAGACCGGCGAGCCGGAAAGGTCTTCGCGGTCAACGATTCCATCGACCGCCGAGAGACGTGCCACTGGGATGCGGGCCTTGTCGTTGTCGACAAGCGCGTCGGGGTTGACGATGAAGCTTTCCACCTGGGTAGACACTGATGTGGTGCCGAGGAACATGGCGGTCAGTGCCTCCTCCTGTGCCTGGAGGTTGTCGAGCATCAGCTGGAGCGACTTCCCGTCGGGGGGCATGTTGTCGGCCTGTCCGCTGATGAGGTCGCTGCGGGTCTGGCGGAGAGCGAAAATCGCCTGAGCGGCCAGTTCGGCGCGTTTCGCGGTCGACTGGCTCTGGAGCATCTCCTCGCTGATGACCTGCCGGGCGGCGGGAGTCTCAAGAGGGGTCGGGGCAGCGGGGACAGCCTCCGGGATGCTCTCCTTTTCCGCTTCGGGAATCTCCTCAGTGTTTATCGAGAGGGGCAATCCGGCCTCGTCGAGGGTGACATAGACTGGATAACCTGCCTTGAACTGTATGGAGAAGGTCTCCTCCGGGTCAGGTATGCCGTAAGAGCTTATCGATGCCCCTTTGAGCTTGACCGAATGTGACTCCTTGGTGATGGGGTTGGAGACGTTGAGGTATTTCGGGGCATAGCGGTAAAACTCTCCCGGCTTCTTTACCGTCAGTTCGGCCTCCAGAGTCACTTTCAGCATTGTTTTCGGCAGGCTGTAGACAAGGCCGTAGTCATTGGCTTTAGTGGCGGACAGGCGCTGGGCCTGCTGGGCGTTGGCAGCCAGGGGTGCAATCGAGGCGGCTGCCAGGAGGAGTATATGGGAAAGCTTCATCGTTTTGTCGTTTTGGTTGATGTGGATGGTCATTTCATCGTCTCACGGATGGCGCGGCCGATGTTGGCGGCGATGTCGCCGGCGGTCACTCCGTATTCCCCGTGTTCGGCCTGGGCCATCTCACCGGCCACACCGTGGATGTAGACGGCGATAATCGAGGCGATTTCGGCGGGATAGCCCTGTGCCATCATGGCAAGGAGCAGTCCGGTAAGCACGTCGCCGCTGCCGGGGGTGGCCATCGCCGGGCAGCCCGACGAGTTGAAGTAAATCTTGCCGTCGGGACGGACGATGGCTGTGTAGCGTCCTTTCAGGATGATGAGGATGTTGTAGTATTTGGCCATCTCGATGGCTTTGCGCAGGCGTGCCTCCGAGGATGGCTGCGGGCCGAACATCCGGTCGAACTCCCCGGCGTGGGGGGTCATCACCGACAGAATGGGGATATTGTTGAGCATCGCGGGGCGCAAGGCGATGCAGTTGAGCGCGTCCGCGTCAAGGATTACCGGCTTGTCGATGCTCGACAGGAAATCCTCCAACGCCTTGACGGTCATCTCGTTCGTCCCGATTCCGGGGCCGATGGCGATTGCCGAGAAGTCTCGTTCGGGGTGGATTTCGGTCAGGCAGGCGTCGCCGCGGTTGTTGCGGTACATCGCTTCGGGGACAGCAGTCTGGAGTATCTGGTAGCCCCATTTCGGGGAGCTGACGGTCAGTTTGCCGACCCCTCCGCGCAATGCCCCCTTGGCGGCAAGCACGGCGGCTCCCATC
>URLF01000091.1 GCA_900548705.1 uncultured Porphyromonadaceae bacterium
TTCCGCACCAACCGGGAAAATCCGCTGACCCGACAATACAGTCTTGCCTTTTCTGTTTGCCATCATCCATATAGAGTAAAAGCCATTAACAGAAAGTCGGAGTGTCAACATTTATTTCTGTTGACACACCGACTTTCATATGTTTTCCGTTAAGTCTCTTATCAGTCAGTCTTGATGATAAGGAAGTTTGACTGGTTCCAGAAGCGAGTGGGGTTGGTAATCTTGAGAATCTTCATACCGTTTGCGCCATCCACGATCTCGTAGGAATCGGCAGGCTGATTGGTCATGACTTTAGCCTTCTTCGAGCCAAGATTGATGGTGCGGAGCGAACGCTTGTCACCGGTTGTGAAATAGCTCTGGTCGAAATTCGCAGGCATTACTTTTGTCTTGCGGAGGAAACCGGATTCCATCAGATTGTGGGCCTTGAGTTCCTTGCCCGTGCCAATGGCATAATAGCAGGTGTTCATCTCATTGTTAAGCTCGACAGCTCTACGTTCAGCGTCCTGACGGGCAGTCGATTCCACTTCCACCACTGTGGTGAGAGAATCCTTCTCATGACCGAGCTGGTCTACCGAGCGATTGAGACCTTCAATCTGGATATTTGCGTCGGCGAGCTGTGAGCGCAGGCCGTCGATAGTCTTCTCCTGATCGGCAATCTGGGTTTTCAGGTTGGCAACCGCGCGCTGGAGGGTGGCGTTGTTCTGGTTGCTGGCGGCAAGCTGCTGCTCCAGCTGCTCCAGACGCTGGCGACGCTGCTCAAGAGCATTCTGAATCTGCTCCATATCCTCGCGAATCTGACGACGCTTGTCGGGAGTCTCGGCTCCAAGCGCACCGGAATTGAGGATATTCTCCATCTGCTTAATCTGGTTCATACCTTCGGTGATGTCATTGAGAATGACGAGAAGTGAATCCTGGTTTGCAAGAGCGACATGAAGGGAATCAGAAGTGGTAGGACCCCCGGCCTGGTTCCCATTCTTGTTCTGACAAGCGGTCAACATAGCCAATGCTGCGAACGCTGCAAAGCCTAATTTCTTGATTTTCATAATTGAACAGTTAAAACGTAGATTAATTTCTTTTTTAATACAGTCACTTAATTGAGCTATTGCTCAGGCGTGTCAGGGCGGTATTTGTTGCGGTGTATCTTACGTTCCTCGCGAGCAGACCGGTTGCCTGATACTACAATAACGATTTCCCCTTTCGGATTGTTCTGAGTGAAATAATCGGCAAGCTCTCCGAGAGTGGCATTATGCGTCGTGTTGTGCAATTTTGATATTTCCCGGGAGACCGACGCATCACGGTCATCTCCACAGACCTCGGCAAGATCGCGCAAGGTTTTCACCAGTCGCAACGGTGACTCATATATTATGAATGTACGTTCGTCGGCGGCAAGCTGAGCCAGCCGGGTAGCCCTCCCCTTCTTAGATGGAAGGAAGCCTTCGAAACAGAACCGCTCACATGGCAAACCGGAATTTACCAACGCCGGCACGAATGCTGTCGGCCCCGGCAAGGTCTCGACCTCCACACCCGCCTGACGGCACTCCCTCACAAGCATGAATCCCGGATCGGATATGGCCGGGGTTCCTGCATCGGAAATCAACGCCATCACCTCTCCGCCGAGAAGACGCTCCACAAGTGGACGCACCGTCTCATGCTCGTTAAACTTATGATGTGATGCCAGGGGGGTAGTAATGCCGAAATGACGGGTCACCACAGCCGATGTGCGGGTGTCTTCAGCCAGAATCAGATTCACCGTCTTGAGAGTCTCGACAGCCCTGGGAGCCATATCCCCGAGGTTTCCGACCGGAGTGGGAACCACATATAGTTTTCCCGCGCCTTTGATTTTTTCTGCCATAGTAATTACAATAAAGCTTCAAGAGACTGGTAAAATTCCTTTCCGGGGGTCTCGTCGAGATTCAGGCCAAGACGTTCGACAAGATACTCCCGCAAAGCGGCCCGGTCAGGCAACATTGAAATCTGAACCAGCGACTCCATCATCTGCTGTCTTGAGCCGCCGAAAATCTCGCGGCGATAGAAAAACGCGTCATTGATGGAGAATGTCCGGTATATGTCGGTGGGAGAGATATTCCGTCTGGGAGTCTCAACCTCCTCCACAATGGCCGGGGTTGAAGTGTCCTCCGGCGCAGGTTCAGGTTCAGACGCAGTTTCAGGTTCTTCAACCGGGTCAGGTTCTTCAACCGGGTCACAATCAGATTCCGGAGTAATCTCAGGCATGGAATCCGGCATCTCCTCATCCTCCTCATAAAGTTCCTTTTCCTCCTGTACTGTGGGAGTCTCCTCTGTTTCCGGTTGTTCCTCGGCTAAATTCACATCAGCATCAGCCTCCTCCTCAAACTCGGCGTTCTCGATTTCAGCTGCGTCATCTTCAGTGACGGCGACATTCTCCTCAACCGCAGTATCTTCCTCAGGCTGCACCCTGTCAGAAGCGGCGGCAAGCTCGGCGAGGGATATGATTTTCAGTTTAAGTCCGTCAGGAAGGGTGTCTCGTTCGGCATCCTTTATAAGGAGCAGCTCCTCGGCGATGTCTGCCGTCAGAGCGAGCATCTGGTCAATTACAGGATTCATCGTAGTTGTCATTTATCGGGAGAGGAATCAGAATTGTTGTCTCAGGAAACTGGCGATAGCGTCACGCACCTCTGCCCTCTTGCAGAAGAAATCATTGACGAGTATCACCACGGCGTGGGTCGGCTTGCCGTCGCTGTCGAGCTTGTAACCGGCATAACAATGCACACCGTTCATACTGCCGCTTTTCAAGGCGAGCTGTCCCTGGAGGGAGGTGCCTTTGAGAAGCGACTTGACAGTGCCCTCTTTGCCGACCAGTGGGAAAAGCGACACATAAGACACTCCGCTCCCTTTCCGGTCGGCCATCTTCTCAAGCAGGTCGGCCATAAACCGGGCGGTTACGCGGTTGTTTCGCGATAGTCCCGACCCGTCGTGGATGTCGGTGATGTCGAAATCTATGCCACATCCGGAAAGAAGGCGACGTTCGCGGGCAATCGCCGAAGACCGGGACTGTCCGGGAGCCAGCATCCTCAACATCCCTTCGGCGAAAAGATTGTCCGAACGGGTCATCATATTGTCGAGAATCTCAGCCCCGCGTGGAGAACGGTGGAGTAGTATTTCAGTCATCGGCTCATCTGAGGTGTCGATTGTCTGCCAGCAGACAGCTATCCCGTTTTCAAGCAATCGGTTCTCAAGGGCTTCCCCGAAAGCTTCCGAGGGGGACTCCATCGCCTTGTCGCCAATCTTGTTGTCTCGGTAATTCAGGGCGTAAAGTCCGGCTCCGTACTCACATCTGACATCGGAAAGCTCCCAGCGGTCGCAAGGGCCATTGTCGGGAAACGCCGAGGTATCGACAAGAATCTCCCCTTCGATGGAACTGATTCCGGCTTTCTTAACGGCATTGACAATACCATTCACAAAGGACGGATTGCCCGGAAACTGCCCGCTCTCTATCGTCGGGTCGCCGTTCCCGGCAACCACAAGGTCGCCGTTCAACACCCCGTTGTCGATTTTGCCACGGGTATAGACTCGCGTCTCGAAACGGGCGGTGTCCAGCCCCGCCTCCAACGCCGCGGCTGCCGTCAGGCATTTCATTGTGCTGGCAGGCAGCATGGCCTTGTAAGGATTCTGGCTGACCACATCCTCCCCGGTGGAGAGGTCGCGCACGACCACGGCGACAGAAGATGCCCTGTCGCGGGAAAATGGTATTACAGACTTTCCCACTACCGGCAGGGTCACCGCGATGGCCAGCGCCAGGCCAAGTGTCCTCAACAGACTGCTGCGCTTGTTTCCGTCAGATGATATGTTGTCGTTTTTTATCCTCATTTCAGCCCACGAATTTACTAAACAATCCATCTTTAAACAAACTTTTAAGGGCAAAACACTGCTGCCGTCACCAAAATCCGCGTTTTTTTACCTCTTAGTTCCTTTTTCTCCCATTTTTTTCGTAACTTCGCCGATTGAATCACCCTCTCTTCCACTCACATCCTCTCCATTCATCGTCAATCCCATACAACCGTCCGTCAAGGTCTCTGAAAGCATGGCACTCAAAACCCGAGACAAACTCATCGAAGTCGCCCGGCAGCTCTTCGCCCACAAGGGGGTGGAGAACACCACCATGCTCGACATCGCCAACGCGTCGGAAAAAGGACGCCGCACAATCTACACCTACTTCAAAAACAAACGCGAGATTCACCAGGCGGTGATTGAGCGTGAAAGCGGGCAGATTGTCAGCCGTGAACGCCAGATTCTCGAATCAGACGAGAGCTGTTCGCGCAAGTTGCGCCAGTTCATGGAGGCGAGGTTCCAGATTCTGATATGTCCCACCGGACGGCGCGAACGCCAGGACACCGTCCCCCTGCTCATGCGCCTCGATGTCACCCGCGCCGAAAAGACGCGCCGTCTGGCCGCCCGTAAGGAAATCGAAATCCTGAAAGAGATTCTTGAGGAGGGGAAACGCAGCGGGGAATTCTCGGCCACCCAGGCCGACCGCGCACTGTCGATGATAATAATATTGATGAAAGGGGCTGACGCTCCGGGCCTCGCGCTCAATCTCGACGACGCGCATACCGACCTCGATCAGGCGCGACGCGACATCATCGATTTCGTGATAGCGGGAATCACCCCACGCGTCACCACCTGACCGGACATAAATTTACACCGAACTCAAAACGACAAACTTTCATATATCAACATCATGAAATTACTCGAAGGAAAAACCGCGCTTATCACCGGTGCCGCCCGCGGAATCGGTAAGGAAATCGCGCTCCGCTTTGCCAAGGAAGGCGCCAATATAGCATTCACCGACCTCGTAATCGACGAGAACGGCAAGAAGACCGAGGAGGAAATCGCCGCCCTCGGTGTGAAAGTCAAGGGTTACGCTTCCAACGCCGCTGACTTCGCCCAGACTGAAGAGGTAGTCAAGGAGGTACACAAGGATTTCGGCTCGATTGACATCCTGGTCAACAACGCCGGTATCACCAAGGATGGCCTCATGATGCGTATGACCGAAGCACAGTGGGACGCTGTGATCGCGGTCAACCTCAAGAGCGCGTTCAACTTCATCCACGCCGTTCTGCCCATCATGCTCCGTCAGCGCAGCGGCTCCATCATCAATATGGCATCCGTTGTCGGCGTACACGGTAACGCAGGCCAGAGCAACTATGCCGCTTCCAAGGCTGGCCTCATCGCCCTCGCCAAGAGTATCGCCCAGGAGGTAGGCTCACGCGGAATCCGCGCCAACGCCATCGCCCCCGGTTTCATCGAGACAGCCATGACCGCCGCCCTCCCCGAGGAGGTACGCAAGGAATGGGCTATGAAGATACCTCTGCGTCGCGCCGGAAAGGTAGACGACATCGCGGATGTGGCAACCTTCCTCGCCTCAGACATGTCTTCCTACGTCACCGGTCAGGTAATCCAGGTTGACGGCGGTATGAACATGTAATCCCCGACATCAACAGGACATAACAGCCAGCGAGGCAATCCCGGTCAGGAATTGCCTCGCTGATTTTTTTTGAAAAAAATTCCGACAGCGATGTCACCTTTCGAAGCGCGGATGTGTCTATATTACGAGATGTCTCAGAAACAACGTTTGACAATAACAACAATAAAACCGAATAAACAATTATGACTGAACTCATCATTATCATTTCCGTATGTGTCATACTCCCGGTTCTCGTAGTATGGATTGTTTTCCGCGCATCAATGAACAGCGACAACAAACGCGCTGAAGTGCTGACCAAGGCAATCGAGACCAACAACGGAATAAACGCCGAGGAGCTGATTGAGGCGTTCGGCGAACGCAAGCGGACACCCCTTGAGGTATTGAACCTGCGGCTTCTCCGTGGTTGCATCTTCTCATTAATCGGCATAGGCTTCATCGTCACCGCATTGGTGTCCTATGCCGACGGAACAGAATTCAGTGCCGATCCGGTCACCCTCCCTATGCTTCTGGGTAGCGCGTCACTGGCTGTAGGGGCAAGCTACCTGATAGTCTATTTCGCGACCCGCAAACAGGTTACAGACAACACCGGAAAGTAAACCATGGACCGCGAGCAATTCATTTCACATGTGGAGGGTTCACAGAGGGGACTTCGCCGTTTCCTTGTGGCCCTTTGCTGCGGAGACTCCGCGCTCGCCGACGACATCGCCCAGGAAACCCTTATCAAGGCTTACCTCTCCTGTGAGGGATTCGGTTCACCGGAAAAGTTCAACGCCTGGATTCACCGGATAGCCTACAACACATTCCTCAACCATAAAAGGTCAGAGAGATTCACCCTCGACTATGAGGAAGCAGCCACCATACCCGCCGGTGAGAGCGCGGATGCCTCATTCAGGTACCAGCATCTATATGCTGCCCTCAACCGTCTCCCCGACAAAGAGCGCACATCAGTGTTGCTGTATTACATGGAGGGATATTCAATCAAGGAGGTGGCCGCCATCACCGAGGTTTCCGCAGATGCGGTCAGGCAACATCTGGCACGCGGACGTGTCCATCTTCGCGGCTTGCTGGGTTCACCACGTTCATAACCATCTAACGGATTTATTATGGAAGAGGATAACTTCAAAGAGATATTCAACAGTTTCAATCCCGACCTGTCGTCAGACGCGGATTTCATGTCAACACTTCAGCGGAGTATGAACGCGGTCGAAATCGTCAGGAACCGGAATGCCGAGCTTCACCGTCGCGGCAAGCGGGCGATAGTGATTGCCTCACTGGCCGGATTTGTCGCGGGGGTAATAATGACGATACTCCAGCCCTACATCATAGCGTGGTTCGGAGAAATTCATTTCAGTCTGTCGATTCCCTCCTCACAGTCAGTCAATATAGATTACACCCTCATAAGCTGGATGGCCACAGCGATAATCTCATTGACAATCGCCCTCAACACATATCATATGGCGATGTCACATCATCGGTTGGCCGATAAGGTTGGTTCATAAAAAAATAAAAAAGCCGGTGTGTCAACAAAGATGAATTTTGACACACCGGCTTTTCCGTGTTTATGTAAGGAGGGGGTCAGTTAACATAAATCTTGGTTGCCGATTGCCCTTGCCTACGGATATACAGACCCGGGGGGAGCGGCGACGACACCTTTCGGCCATCAATCGAGAAATACTCCACCGTAGCCGAGGAATCGGCATCCATTGCCGGGACATCCTCGATTCCGGAGGCAACCGGAGGCCTCACGGTCAGCAAAGCGGTTGGCGACTTGACATCATATTCCAGAATCAGTTCTGTGTTTGACAATGTCTGGGCAACATCAGAAGTGGGATTGGTTGTCATCGGGAAAATTCGTTTGTCTTCCGCCGAAGTGATTTCTGTCAGGAGATATGTGCCCGCTCCGACATAGCCGGTGTTCATAGCTCTGGAAACAGCGGGGGAAGGATGGGCGGAATCTTCTGCGATTCCAAATTTTATACCTTTGTTCCAGTCAATTTTGAAAGAGGGGGAATCATTCACTTCAGCTTCCACAATCACGAACTGACCGGAAAGTTGGTTGACGTTAGCCTTGTATGTTTTTCCATCCTCTGTGACAAGTCTCTCTCCCACGCCGTTCCAGGAGTCGATTCCTTCTCCGGCGATATATAAGGCAGGGGCTTTGGTATCGAATTCTATCGTGGCTGTAGCAGAGTTCCATATGATGTCATATGTGCCACGCAACGGAGTCCACGCCCATTGTGAATCCTTGTTCAGCGTGAGGGTGAGCGACTGGCATGCCAAGTCAAGGTTCCAGCCGTTAATGTCACCCCCGCCATACACATTAGTCCAGTCAATGTCGGCGACATCCTCTGAAGAAGACTTCACAACTCCGAAACGATTGCCATAACGGAAGCCTGAAGCATTATCCTGCTGGAACTGCTCGATGTCTACATCAAAAGCCTTGAACAGCGGGGAATCATCAGTCCCGCCGAGAAGTAGCGGCTCAGCCCAGTCGTTCAACCCGACAAGAAACCAATAGGTCGGCTGGGGATTGGCGATTACGGAATGAGTGAATAACAATGTCTTTTCGGCGTCGTTCCATACCACGTCATACACTCCCGGAGCAGGAAGAATCGCATCGCCGTCAATGTTGCTCTGCCATACATCCTTCATCTTGAAAGGCATACCCGGCTCGACATTGAATCCATCGGGATTAGCGGCGTGGTCGGCGTAATACCAGCTACCGGTGGTATTGTCAACACGGTCTACCACGGTCACCCTCGGGGTGGAATCCGCGTCAGCAGGGTCACCAATAATGACACTCCCGAGTGTGAACACATGCGGATTGTCAGTCGTCATGAAAAGATGGTCGGTATTGGTCAGCTCCCATTCCTTCTCGACCTGGAGGAAGTAGTTTGACCGAGCAGGCTCGACAGGCCTGTCAGGTTCGGGAATCTCGGGAAGGTCACCGGAAATTTCAGGATAATCGACATTGGCCAGGATGAAACCTGGCTGCTGATTGTCGCGCATCGCATCCCAGGCTCCATTGGGTTTCCCCTCATATGTCATCGCTCCCTTATTGTAATTGTTGAAATTATATGACTGGGGTTCCCAATAGAATATTCCGTCACAGGTGGAGTCTTTAAGTCTCGGGATGAGATAGTCGAGACATGCCTTGACATCCTTGCTACACTGCGCGGCGACAGCGGCCTCACCCTTCTGGTCTACACCATCGACCTTGCTCCAGGCGGTAGGCATACCGATTTCACAAAGAATCGTACGTTTGCCATAACGCTTGTAGATTTCCTTTATGGTGTTGAGGGTTTTGTCGGCATTTTCCTGCCAGGCATCGGTCATAAATGTCTGCTCGTTGACCGGATAAAGCGACATTCCGACATAGTCGAAATCGAAATCAGTTCCGGTGGAGCCGAGGAATGCGGTATATCTCGACAGATTGGGAGCATCGTCGAGCATTATCATGGTCTTGACCTCGGGATACATGCTCTTGGCGGCAGCAGCGGCGGCGGAGAAGATCGTGACGAAGTTCTTGGCTCCGGTAGGGTTCTTCAGCACCTTGGCCGTATGGGCGGAAGATGAGATGTCCGTGCCGTTGGGTTTCTGATAGAGCATGCCGCTTCGGGTCTCGTTGCCGAGCTGCACCCATTCGACATACACACCCGCGTTGCGCAACGCGCCGAGAGCGGCGGTAACATGCACTGAGGCTGCGGCAGCCATCTCATCCGTTGTGGTGAAACCACTCCATGACTGGGGCAAACGCTGTTTGGAGGGATCGGCCCAGTTATCACTGAAGTGTACACAGAGCATGACTCTCTGCTTACGCTCCTTAGCCGCCAGGCCTTTGGCTACGAGATCGTTGATGTCGCAATAACTTTTGCCGGAGGACGCACCCATCTCCCGGTCATAGCCGTTAGGGGTAGTGGGGTCGACAAACACACGCAATCGCACAGCATCCATGTTATAGCTGGCCATGAGGTCTGGAGCTGTAGTCGGATTGCCTTGGGCGTCAAGCATTCTGACATTTTGGTCTGCCATCTGTGTACACCATGATATGTCAGCTCCGATGGCAAAGTCAGGATAACCATATTTGTCGGCCATCACGGGCATAGACACGGCAAACAAGGCGGTCATCGCGCCTATACATCTGATCATCTTGTGAAGTCTCATTAAAAAGATGTGGGGATTAAAGGGGAGTAAAAGAATTAAGGTTACGATTTGTCGCCACAAAGGTATCAAGAATATGTGTCCCGGCAAATCCGATTGCCATTTATTAACTAAAATCCTGTTGATTTGATTTTAATTCACAAAACCCAAATTTATATTTACATTATTTTTTTATTACTGTCCGCTAAACCCTAGAGTAGTGAG
>URLF01000092.1 GCA_900548705.1 uncultured Porphyromonadaceae bacterium
CCGCCGCGTCGGAGGGGAGCCGTGTGCTGCTCATCGAGGCCACCGGCAATCTCGGGGGGCTCGGCACCTCCGGTATGGTGCCCGCATGGTGTCCCTTCACCGACGGGGAGAAAATCATATACCGTGGACTCGCCGAGAAGATTTTCCTTGAATCCAAGAAGGGTGTCCCCCATGAACCCGCCGACCTCTATGACTGGGCCACCATCAATCCCGAGTATCTCATCGGGGTATATGACCGTATGGTGGCGCAATCGGGAGCCGACATACTTTTCTTCTCGCGTGTGGCCGCCGTCGAGATGGCTTCGGATGACAAGGTTGACGCCGTCATCGTGGCCAACAAGGATGGCCTGACAGCCTACCGTCCGAAAATCCTCATTGACGCGACCGGCGACGGCGACATCTGCGCCTGGGCCGGGGCGGAATATCTCAAGGGTGACTCCGACGGTGTGCTGCAGAAAAGCACCCTCTGTTTCTCGGTGGCCAACATCGACACCAAGGCTTATCGCGAAGGGCCGGAACTGCATTCGGGCCACAATCCCGACAGCGCGTCAGCCCGTGCCTCGCGCACCGGGCGGTTCCCGCTGCTCGACACCCATTGCTGCCATAATCTCGTGGGGCCGGGAGTCGTGCAGTTCAACGCCAACCACATCGAAATCAAAGACACTACCGACCCGCGCCAGCTTTCCGACGCCATGAGACTGGGTCGTCAGGTCGCCGACCAGCATCTGGAGATGCTCAAGGAGTTCCGTCCCGACGTGTTCCGCGACGCGTTCATTGTCAAGACGGCGATAATCCCCGGCATACGCGACAGCCGTCGCATCGTGGGTGACTACCTCTTCACAGGGGATGACTGGCGCGCCCGCCGCACCTTCGACGATGAGATAGGACGCAACTGCTATTTCATAGACATCCACAAGAGCGGTGTCCCCGAGGTGCATTACGGCCGGGGTGAGAGCCACGGAATCCCATACCGCGTGCTGACCCCTAAAGGGTTGCGTAACGTGCTTGTGGCAGGCCGGTGTATCTCCACCGACGAGGAGGCCTACGGCTCCCTGCGTGTCATGCCTCCATGCCTGGTGACAGGGGAGGCGGCAGGTGTCGCCGCCCGTCTCGCCTCACTCTCAGCCTCGCGGGATGTGCATTCGGTGGATGTCACCGATTTGCGCAGCCGCCTGAAGACCCGCGGACAGTATTTCCTCTGAAAAGTTTTTCCGACAAAAACGAGACAGCATATCTGTTATGGTATCATATCGAAAAGTAATATTGACGGCAATCTCCGCGCTGGCCATCCTGGCTGTGCGCGCCGGGTCGCCTGCCCCATACCTTGACGAGAACCTTCCGGCAGAGGAGCGCATCGAGGATGCCCTGAGCCGCATGACCCTCGACGAGAAGATAGCGATGATTCATGCCCAGTCGAAGTTCAGCACCCCCGGTTGTCCGCGTCTCGGCATCCCCGAAATCTGGATGAGCGACGGCCCCCACGGGGTCAGGATGGAGTTCACCTGGGATGACTGGAAATGGGCCGGTTGGACAAACGACTCCTGCACGGCCATGCCCGCCCTGACCTGCCTGGCCGCCACCTTCAATCCCGCGCTCGCGGCCGAATATGGCAATGTCGTCGGGGAGGAGGCTCGGTTCAGGAAGAAAGACATAATGCTCGGCCCGGGGGTGAACATCTACCGCACACCCCTGAGCGGACGTAACTTCGAATATATGGGTGAAGACCCCATGCTGGCATCCAGGATGGTTGTCCCTTACATCAAGGGACTGCAGGCCAACGGAGTGGCCGCGTGTCTGAAACATTTCGCCCTGAACAACCAGGAGCATGACCGCGACGTGGTGAACGTGGTGGTCGGCCAACGTGCCCTCAACGAGCTTTATCTCCCGGCCTTCAAGGCGGGAGTGACAAAGGGGGGAGTCTGGGCTGTCATGGGGTCATACAACAAATACCTCGACACATATTGCACCCACAACGACACCCTCGTCAACAAAATCCTCAAGGATCAGTGGGGTTTCGACGGGGTGTTCATCACCGACTGGGGCTCGGCCCACGACACCCGTGAAGCAGCCCTCAACGGACTGGATATCGAGATGGGCTCATGGACCAACGGCCTGACATGGGGAAAAAGCAACGCCTATGACAGCTACCATATGGCGCGTCCGCTGCGCGACCTCATCGTGGCGGGTGAGATTGACGAGAAGGTGGTGGACGAGAAGGTGAGGAGGATTCTGCGCCTGTGTCTGCGCACCAACATGAACCGCCATCGTCCCTGGGGAGCGATGCACACCCCCGAACATCTCGCCACTGCCCGCGAGGTCGCCCGCGAGGGGATTGTGCTGCTCAAGAATGACAAAGGTTTCCTCCCGTTGGGAGAGAACAAGAAGATTGCCGTCATCGGCGAGAACGCAGTCAAGGTGCTGAGCATGGGTGGCGGAAGTTCGGAGCTGAAGCCGAAGGTCGAGATTTCACCTCTCGAGGGGTTACGCGCCCGCTTCGGAGAGGAGAACATCCTCTTCTCGCTCGGATACGCCTCCGGCGATCCCGACTATTCCCGTGAACTGCCATCCCCCTATGACGCCGATTCCCTCAGACTCGCCGCGATAGAGACCGCCCGCAACGCCGACGTGGTACTTTTCATCGGAGGGCTCAACAAGAATTACCGTCAGGATTGCGAGGGTGAGGACAGGGCGACCTATTCCCTCCCCTTCGGGCAGGACAGGCTGATAGCCGACCTGCTGGCTGTCAATCCCCGGATGGCTGTCGTGATTGTCAGCGGCAACGCCGTCGGAATGCCCTGGGCCGGGGATGTCCCCGCGATTGTCCAGAGCTGGTATCTGGGGAGCATGGGTGGAGCCGCTCTCGCCGACATACTGTCGGGAGATGTCAATCCTTCGGGAAAACTCCCCTTCTCAATTCCTGTCAGACTGGAGGATTGCGCGGCCCACTCTTTCGGCGAGAGGGGTTATCCCGGAGTGGACGGCCAGGTGCATTACGACGAGGGATTGCTTGTCGGATACCGCTGGCACGACACTCGGAAGATTCCGGCGCGTTACCCCTTCGGTCACGGATTGAGCTACACCTCTTTCAGATATTCCGGCGTGGCCACCGACCGCAAGATCTACAATCCCGGCGACACAATCACTGTCTCGCTGGAGGTCACCAACACCGGTATGCGTCCGGGCGCGGAGACAGTGCAGCTCTATGCCTCCCAGAAGAAACCCCGCCTGCCGCGTCCGGCCAAGGAACTGAAAGGTTTCTGCAAGACGACACTGCAGCCCGGCGAATCACGCGTTGTCTCGGTTGAGATTCCGGTGGCTGACCTGGCCTATTATGACGACACCCTGCAACGTTGGGTGGTAGACGAAGATGAGTTCACAATACACGCCGGGGCTTCGAGCGCCGACCTGCGTGGAAAGACAAACTTCCGTGTGGCCGGTTCACTGGCCCTGGCCCCGGAGAATAACAACAATCACTGATGAGACATTTTGCTGAAATATTGCTCGGGGCAGCCATGATCGCTGTCCCGGCTACCTCTGCCGCCCAGGAGACGGCAACCGGAGATGACAGCCGCCTGACATTCCTGCTCACCGGCGCGTCGTTCGCCATCCCCGAAAACGGATGGTTCGAGATGGGATGCAAGGACCTCGGGGCCGAGGCCATAAACAAGTCGGTCAGCGGCGAGGCGATATACCACACCGCCCGGCGTATGAACCTCGGGACATTCTACACCACCGAGGAACTTGACCGAACCGATGTTTTCGTGATCGGCCATGTCCACAACCAGAATGTTGCCAACGAGCAATGGCTCAAGGAGAAGTGGGAGGATTACACCTCAATAGCCTCCACCACAGACTACTCCGTGGCTTACGACTATGTAATCAAGCGTTACATAGCCGACTGCCGCGGACTGAAAGACAACCCTGAATCGAAATATTACGGGACTGAGGATGGGAAACCGGTGAAAATTATGTTCTGCACCCACTGGCATGACTCGCGCACCACATACAATCCGGCCATCCGCAAGCTTGCCGCGAAATGGGGATTCCCTCTGGTGGAGTTCGACGAGAACATCGGATTCTCGCGCCTGGATGTCGAAAGCGGAGAGACGCAGCCAAGCGTAGCTTACGCCCACGATACCGAGACAATCGGGGGTGTGAAATATGGCTGGCATCCCCTCAGGGGGAGCAACAGCTACATACAACGCCGGATGGCACAGATTTTCGTGGATGAGGCCGCGAAGTATCTCGGCCTCGATGTGGCGTTTGACTACACCCTGTCACCTTGCAGCCCTGTGGTTGCCAAGGGGGAGACAGCCCGCATGATGGTCACTTTCCGTGGGGGGCATTATCCTTTCGTCATGCAGGAGGCGGCCAGGGAGAACAGGACAATCACCGCCTCACCATATTTCATGGAGCAGGAGAACGCCACGGCGGATGTGGTGTTCGCCGTGGACGGAATCAATGACGCCAGGGAGACACCGGCCGCGTCGGGGGCTTCCTCGGCGACAATCCATCTGGCCGACCAGGTGGTTCCTTGTTCATACGACAGCTTTGTGCATCAGGCCGAGCAGAACAAGGGACACGCCGACTCGCAGACCCTCGACCTGAAAAACGGCGACGGATGGTCGCGACGTATCTATATGACATTCCCGATTGACAACCTGCCCGACAATGTGGCCCGTGTCGGTGTAAGGCTCTACTATGAGAGTGTGGTGCCCGGCAAGCTCAACAATGAGAACCGTCCGCTCAATGGTATCGAGACACTCGAACTGGGGGGCAACACCTCGACATACTCCGCCAACCTGACTTGGGACAACCATCACAACCATGTGTTCGAGCCTGTGGCGACCACAATCCTGACCCAGGACATGCTCGGCTCGTATGTGGGCTGGGATGTGACCGATTTCGTCAAGGCAAAAGCGGCCGAGGGAGCCAAGCAGGTGACTTTCAGGGTATCGACCCCCTATGAATGGCGTGCGCTGAGCCGCTTCACCTCATCAGAGTCCACCACCAACCCCGGCAAAGGCCCCCAGATGCTCATTGCCCTCGACCGCCCGGTTTCGGGGATTGATGGTGTCTCGCGGGAGATGCCTGCTGGAATTTCCGTGAATGGCCGCACTATCTCCAACCCCTCGGGTGAGGAGGTCTCGGTCTGCTCCATGCAGGGAGTGGAGATGCTGCGCTCAAATGATGTTTCGGTTGACTTGTCGGCTATTCCGGCGGGAGTCTATGTTGTGTGTGCCGGAACAGACAGGGTGAAATTCGCGATAAGATAATTACTTATGACAGATTTCCTGAGAAAAGGTTTCAGCCTGCTTTTCCCGTTTTTCACACTGGGGGCGGCGGGGGCAGACCTCCTTGTCGAGGCTGAGAGCTTCGCCAATCCGGGTGGCTGGAAAGTCGACGCGCAATTCATCGACGAGATGGGTTCACCTTACCTGCTCGCCCATGGTCTCGGTGAACCGGTGGCCGACGCGGAGACCGTGATAGAGCTGCCTGCCCCGGGATGCTATCACCTGTATGCCCGGACATTCAACTGGACCTCCCCATGGCATAACGGTGAAGGGCCCGGCGCGTTCGTTGTCTCGGTAAACGGAGTAAGGCTTCCCGTCACCCTCGGGACTGCCGGGGATTGCTGGGAATGGCAATATGCCGGGAAGGTGGATGTTGACTCTCAGTCGGCGGTTGTCACGCTGACAGACCTCTCGGGATTTGACGGCCGATGTGACGCCTTGTATTTCACCACCGACCGCGACATTGTGCCACCCTCGGAAAAAGAGTCGCTGACAGCGTTCCGTCGGGAGCGTTCAGCCGCAGGGAAGCTGGCAGACGGGGGTGAGTATGACCTTGTGGTCGTGGGGGGTGGTATCGCCGGGATGAGCGCGGCTGTCTCTGCGGCACGGCTCGGATGCCGCGTCGCGTTGCTCCAGAACCGCCCGGTATTGGGTGGCAACAACAGTTCCGAGGTCAGGGTGCATCTCGGTGGCGCACTTGATGTGGGTCCCTACCCCCGTCTCGGAAACATGCAGAAGGAATTCGGCCCTGAAAGGGAGGGGAATGCCCGCCCTGCGGAATATTACGAGGATGGACGCAAGCTCGACTGGGTGATGAACGAACCGGGAGTGAAGCTCTTCCTGAACATGCACGTCAATGAGGTGGAGACCGATTCCACGGGATTGATTCGCTCCGTGACCGGACAGGACACCCATACCGGAGTGCGGACGCGCTTCTCCGCCCCGCTATTCGCCGACTGCACGGGTGACGGCTCTGTGGGCTATCTCGCCGGGGCGCATTACCTGATAGGACGCGAGGGAAGAGATGAGTTCGGTGAGCCGTCAGCCCCGGAGCGCGGCGACTCGATGACGATGGGAGCCTCCGTGCAATGGCGCAGCCGTGAGCTTTCTGATGGGGAGGATGCCCGTTTTCCGGAATTCCATTACGGCGTTGCTTTCAATGACTCCACATGCCATCCCACCCCGATGGGGGAATGGACCTGGGAGACCGGGATGCACAGTGACCAGCTGCGTGGATTCGAACGTGTCCGCGATTACGGCATGCTTGTGGCATACTCAAACTGGAGCTATATCGTCAACCGTCTCGGCCTGTTTCCTGACCGGCGGCTCGACTGGGTTGCTTATGTGGGTGGAAAGCGGGAGTCGCGCCGCCTGCTTGGCGACTATATACTGAAGGAGGATGACCTTGTGAAGCGTGTCAGCCATGAGGATGGTTCTTTTGCCGCGTCATGGAGCATCGACCTCCATTTCCCCGATCCCGAGAACAGTCGCCAGTTTCCCGACGGGCCGTTCATCGCCTCCAACAGCCATGTGTTCATCCATCCATACGCGGTTCCCTACCGTTGTCTTTACTCGCGCAATGTCGGGAATCTGTTCATGGCCGGACGTGACATAAGCTGCACCCATGTGGCTTTGGGGACGGTCAGGGTGATGCGCACCACGGGGATGATGGGTGAGGTTGTCGGCATGGCGGCATCCCTTTGCCGCCGTCACGGGGTGATGCCCCGCGACATCTACCAGTCGCATCTGCCTGAACTGAAAACGCTGATGTCCGAGGGTGTCGCCCGTCCCGGTCTACCCGACAACCAGAAATACAACGAGGGCACCCATCTCTCTGATTGAGCTGCGGATTGCGGGAATTGCGGAGATTTTCACTAATTTTGCAAGGCGGTCACCTCCCCGGCCGAAGTCGGGGAGGGTGACGGGCAGACAACCCCGATATGGATATTCTAAGGAAGGAACTCAACGCGATTTACACTGCCCAGCATCTCGACCGTGAGATGCTTGACCGAAGGCTGGTGGCCGATGCCATCAGCCGGGTAAAGATGTTCACGTCGGTCAGCAATGGCTGCTGTGTCATCACTGACGCGTCGGCCGACAGATGCTACCTGATCGGGGGAAGCTTTTGCCGTCTGTTGGGGATAACAGACAGCGACACCCTCTATGAGGAGGTCGCTTCGAGCGACGAGGACCAGATTTATTCCAGGCTCCATCCCGAAGACCTTGTGGAGAAACGTATGCTGGAATATGAGTACTTCAAATATGTCGACCCGCTCCCGGGGGAGGATAAGGTGAGATTCAAGGCGCGTTGCACAATCCGAATCAAGGGGCGCGACGGACGTTACGTGAGGGTTGACAACTCGACGGAGGTGTTTTACCCCTCCCCTGCCGGGAAAACCTGGCTGATACTCTGCTGTTACGACCTTTCCCCCTCGCCGGAGACCGGAGCCGGGATTGAGCCGCACATTGTCAACAATTCCACCGGGGAGGTGATAACCATTGAGACATTGCGGCGCAGGCCCCACATACTGACCTCCCGGGAGAAGGAAATCCTGTCGCTGATACGCGAGGGCAAGCCGAGCAAACAGATAGCCGCGCTGCTGGGAATCAGCATACATACGGTCAGCCGCCACCGCCAGAACATCATCGAGAAACTGAGCGTGGGCAACACGGTCGAGGCCATTATGGCGGCCTCGCTGATGAAGCTGATGTGACCCCCTATGGTTATAAATCAGTATTGACTGGTCTGCCGTCATATGTTAATTTTGCGGACAAAACAACATATGATGAAGAAAACCATTCTATTTTCCCTGCTATCCCTCATTGGATTGCAGACTGCCCGGGGAGAGGAGACTCAGCCTTTCGACTGGGGCAACGCCAATGTATATTTCGTGATCACCGACCGCTTCGCCAATGGTGATTCCTCCAACGATGTCAACTATGGCCGAATCGTCGATTACGGCAGCGAACGGCTGAATGCCGCGACATTCCACGGCGGCGACTTCAAGGGGATGCTCCAGAAGGCCCGGGAGGGGTATTTCAGGGAGTTGGGGGTGGATGTTGTCTGGATGACCGATGTCTACGAGCAGATTCACGGATGGATGTCGGGAAGCGGCGCCATCAATGATTTCCCCCATTACGGTTATCACGGCTATTATCCCCTCGACTACACCCAGACCGACAAGAACTACGGGACGGTAGAGGAGCTGCGCGAGCTTGTCAATGAGCTGCACAGCCAGGGAATCCGCGTGATGCTCGGCGCGAACCTCAACGACCCCGGTTATCCGACACTGCTCGACGCGGTGCAGCTCGGATTCGCCGACACTGGACTCTCTGAGCAGGAAGCCGCCACCCATATCCGCGACTGGAGCTTCGACAGGTTCTTCGAACAGCGGCTTGACTGGGACGGCTGGTATGGCCGCGATTGGGTGAGGATGCCCGACGAGGGTTGGGACGAGTCCGACCCGCTGCAGGCCACCATCTACGGTATGCCCGACTTCAAGGATGAGAGCGACAAGCCGACAAAGATTACCGATTTCCTGAAACGGAAATGGAATCGGGAGGGTAAAGCCAATGACCCCTGGGTAAATCCCTCGGCCCGCAAGCTGCGCGAAGACCACGACTGGAGCCCTATACAATATGTGACCGCATGGATAGCGTCATGGGTGGAGGAATTCGGCATCGACGGATTCAGGTGTGACATCGTGGAGAATGTGCATCTCAACCGGTGGAAAGAGTTGAGCGAAGCCTGCGACAGCGCGTTGGCGCGATGGCGTGCCAACCATCCCGACGACCCCGCGTCGCGATGGACCGACCGTTTCTATATGACGGGAGATTTCGACATGGCCGGGATAGACTACAAGCCGGAGTATGCCGATGCCGGATTCTCA
The DNA here is from genome assembly GCA_900548705.1 of uncultured Porphyromonadaceae bacterium. GTDB lineage: Bacteria > Bacteroidota > Bacteroidia > Bacteroidales > Muribaculaceae > UBA7173. The sequence goes on from URLF01000092.1 coordinate 9,185, forward strand.
AGCATGGTGAACTTCTATTTCCCCAAGCATGGCGACCTTGACGGAATCGTCTACACCTGGCAGGCATATTCCGACAGCATCCAGGCCCATCCCGGCTGGCATCCCTTCAGCTACCTCAACAACTCCTACCACAGGGATGCCGACATGGCCAATATGATTGACTGCGCCACCACCCTGTTGCTCTCTCCCGGTGTCTCCCAGCTCTTTTACGGCGACGAGACAGGCCGCAAGCTAAGCGACGCACAATACAACGTGGACAGCGCCCAGGCATTCCGGTCAGACATGGACTGGGAGGAAATCGACACCCTGCAGCTCGACCATTTCCGCCGTCTCGGCAAAATCAGACAGCGACACCCCGCGATCGGGAAAGGCATACAGACCACCATTGACACCCACACCTGCCACCGCAGCCTCAACGATGACAGCCTCATAATCCGTGTGCGTCCCATCCCCGGCCAGCCCATCCGCGTCAGCCCCTTCTTCCCTGACTCCACCCTTGTGACCGACCTCTACACCGGCCAGACAGCCACCGTCCGCAACGGCACCATCACCTTCCCCCGTCACGAAAACTCCATCGCCATCCTCCACCCCGCCAACTGACCGCCTCCCCGCCGACTGACCGCT
>URLF01000093.1 GCA_900548705.1 uncultured Porphyromonadaceae bacterium
CGGATGGCAGTCAGTGAAATTTGTGGAATCTGATGAGCGCAGCGAATCCAATCTGTGAAATCTGTGGAATCCGTGTAATCTGTGAGAGCCCCCGGGAGCGCAGCGACCCCAATCCGAGAAGATGCTGCCCGGATGGCAATCTGCGTAATCCGCGTAATCTGCGAGACTTAATTTTATCTGCGAGAAATCTGCGTATCTGCGGAATCTGCGTGAGACTTTTTACGGTAACGTGGGTTGGGTTGACGAGGACGCGCCGCGGCGCGTCCCTACAAAAATGATGTGAAAATAAAAATGGGGGTGGATTGGAGGAATCTCGATAAAAACCGCTAACTTTGTGGGAGTGGCCTTAGGGTCAGCTTTTTTGATTCTCTTTTGAGTATTTTTTTGGTTCCCTTATTGATTCCCTATTTTATGATTTATTTTCGCTGGTTGTTACCTTTTTGCCTGATGGTGTTGTTGGCGGCATGCAGTAGTGAGCCGCCTTATGTTCCTGCCGCTGAAAGGGAGGAAAAGGGGAGTGGTGACCAAAATCAGGGGGAGAAGCCTTCTGGGGAAGAGAATGGGAATAGTGGGAGTAATGGGAGTAATGGGAATGATGGGAATGATGGGGAGAACGGGGATGAGGGGACGACTGTGATTGGGGGGCATAAGGGAGTGGATTTGGGGTTGAGTGTGTATTGGGGGGCTGCGAATCTTGATGGGGGGAATGTGGGGGGTGATGGTAATCCGTTTGCGCCGGGGAGTCTTTTCAAATGGGGAGCGATTGCCCCTGTGACTTCATCAGAGGCTGCTACAAGCTTTCCGGAGGTGGCGGTTGACACTGACATTGCCGGAAGTGGATTTGACGCTGCAACGGCTCTATGGGGCGGTTCCTGGAGGATGCCTACACTGGCTGAGATGGAGGAGCTGGTTTCCTCCTGTGAAATCGAATGGGAAGATGGGGGTTACCGTTTCACCGCTACGAACGGGGAGTCTATCTACCTGCCGACTGCGGGATATTGCGACCTGTTGCCAGATAATCCTGCGGTTTATGATCTGCTATATATATCCCGAAGGGGATATTACAGGGTATCGACAGGGTCGGTCTGCCTGATGTTGGATAGGGAAGAGGGTAGTCCTGCGCTCATCACTGTCCCACCTTATGCCGCATGCTCGATACGTCCGGTGTCGCCACGCTGAACTGACGGTCAGTCGTGATGGTTGCGGGGATGATGGAGCAGGATTTGTGAACGCAACAGAGTGGGGTTGAGGTGGAGGTATATTTCTGTGGTAGAGATGGATTCGTGGCCGAGCATCTGCTGTATCGCGCGTAGGTTCGCACCCCCTTCGAGCAGGTGGGTGGCGAAACTGTGGCGGAGGGTGTGGGGTGAGATGGTCTTGCGTATGTCGGCCTGGAGGGCCAGACGGCGGATGATGGTGAATATCATCTGGCGCGTCAGCCGGGAGCCACGACGGTTGAGGAAAAGTATGTTCTCCTCGCCGGGTTTCACCTCTATTCCGGAGCGGGCCTCACGCATATATTCCAGTATGCGTTCCACAGCCGCTTCCGACATCGGCACTATCCGCTGTTTGTTCCCCTTGCCGTCGACAAGCAGGTATTGCTCCTGAAGATAAACCTTTGATATTTCGAGATTGACGAGTTCGGAAACCCGCAGGCCGCATCCATACATCGTCTCGATTATGGCGCGGTTACGAATCCCTTCCGGTGTGGAGAGATCAATGGCGGCAATCATCCTGTCAATCTCCTCGACCGACAGCACTTCCGGAAGATGGCGACCGATGCGTGGCACCTCAAGCAGTTCCGACGGGTCGGTCTCTATATATCCCTCCACACGAAGATAGTGGAAAAACTGTTTGATGCCGCTGACAAGCCGGGCCTGGGAGCGGACGGCGATACCGAGGTCATGAACCTGAGCCATGAATTCCTGAAGATCGGGATAACTGACTTCACGCAATGTGAGGGCACCGTCGGCTCGTCCGTAAGCAAGCCAGTCGAAAAGCTTGTCAATATCCATCCCGTAAGCCTCCCGGGTGTTCTCCGACAGACCTTTCTGCAGGGTAAGATAGCCCAGAAATGACCGTCTGATTCTCGCTATGTCGTCAATATCCCTCATATGAGCATCTCGAAGTCTTCGCGCGGAAGCTTCGGATTGGCGACATAGATACCGCTCACATCGTCATGGAAAGTCATACCGAATGGGGCGGCAGACACCACCTGTTCCCACAGGCGACTCAACACAGGCAGGTGCATGTTGCGGAAGAATATGACCACCCCCGCCGGATGTTTCAGCGCGTCGAGCAGGTAGCTCCTCACGATTGTGAAGTTTATGTCGATGGTGTAATTGACGATGATGAAACAGGTCTTCGACATGTCAATCTTGTAAGGATTGTCGCGCGACCAGCGGTGAAGCAGCGATGAAGGTATCGCCCTCTCTATGATGATGCGGCTGACCTCGTTGCCACCGCCGATTTCCACCACCTGGGCCGGATTGAAACGGCATAGCATCCTGAAAAGCATCCGCGCCTCCTCACGTTCGTAATCGGAGGAGGAGAAGACCATATTGTCGAGCAGACTGTCGCGATGGGTCTTGCCACAGAGGGAGTCGATTTCGGGATAGGCGTAATAATAGGCATCCCGGTCGCGGATAGTGCGGGTGATGAACTCGAACGCGAAAGGGGAGTGGACCCCGAAACCGCGACTGGTGCGGTATCTCCGGGGCCATCTCACGAAATTCCGGAATTTGCGAACCACCCTTTTCATTTTTTCCGCTCAGTTTTGAAACCAGGGTATAACAGGAGCGACAACAGAGCCACGGCAAGCAGCGCGTAGATGATGATCACCGAAGCACGGGCGATCCCGACGGTGGTTGACACAGATGTCGGGTCGAAACGCATCTCTATCTTGTGGTGGCCGGCAGGGATGGCGATAGCCCTCAGCAGATAGTTGACACGGGCAATTTCAGTCGGTTTTCCGTCGATTGTTGCCTCCCATCCCCAGGGGAAATAAACCTCGGAGAAGACCGCCAGACCTCCGTTGGCCGTGGTGGCGGAGTAGGTGAGGGATGAGGGGGTGTATGAGGTCTCGAAGATGGTGTCGCCGGGAGCAGTCGGGGCGGCAGCCTTTTCAATCACGGATGAGAAGCGTCGGTCTGCGACAGCGGTGACAGCGGGATCTATGCGGTCAAGGGCATCCATCTCGGCATCCGCACCGTCGACAATCTCCACAGTATCGACAAACCAGGCATTGCCCAGCGCGTCGGGATTCACCATCAGCGAATTGTCAGCTGTGATGAAATATTTGGTGTTGAGCATGTTCAGCACATTGAAATCGGCCTGGCTGACCTCTCCGCCACGGGTGAACGCGCTGAGATGGCGGTCGATGAGGTCTTGATAGCGGGTGAGCTTCGCGGCGTGGTAACCACCGATCATCTTATGATGGAATGACGGTTCGGCGGCATAGAAGCGGGGTATATCCATCACACGGTAGTTCATAGCCGTGTCGGCCAGTATCTGGCGGTCGTTGTCGTTGAGGGGGAAGGGGTCTGTGGCCGACAGTTCGGGGGTACAGAAACTGCCATGGTTGAGGTAACGCTTGTCAACCGAATAGAGGTCGGCAGCCACGAGCAAGCCAATCAGCACCGCTCCCTGCCATGCCTTGCATTTCTCCTTGAGACAGAGCCAGAGGATTCCGAAGGTAAGCACCACGAACAGGAGCGAACGGAGGGAGTCGGCAGCCACCATCCCGTAACGTACCTCGGCGACGAAAGAGGCTATCGCCGGGTTGTTGATTGAGAACACCGAGGTGGCTTCCGGAGGATAACCGGCCATACGGAGCTGCTGGGCAATCATGTCTGAAATCTGTATGTCGCTCTCCGATATCGCGGGGCCGTAGATAGAGGGGAAAAGCCATCCGGCGAGGCAGAGCAGGGCAGTCACACCGAAGCATACACAGATAGGACGGAAATAGCGGTCGAACGCCTTGGGTGTGGTCAAAAGTTTCTGGAGGGCGAGGATGGCCAGCACCGGCATCGTGAACTCGGCAATAACGAGTATCGACTCGACGGTGCGGAACTTGCTATACATCGGCACATAGTCGATGAACAGGTCTGTCAGCCATTGCATGTTGCGTCCCAGGGCGAGGAATACCGACAGGAGGGTCATCGCCAGCAACGCCCATTTCAGGGGGCCGCGCACTATCACGCATCCCAGGAGGAACAGCACGAATATCACCGCCCCGACATATACCGGCCCGTTGGTACCCTCCGGTTCGCCGAAATACTGCCCCACATAGTCGCTGACATATTGCATTTCGGCCTGGTTGAGCCGGGAAGCCTTCTCCTCGGCCCCGTCAACCTCCATCACGGAGGTGGGCACCATACGGCCCATCTCGGGACGTGCCGACGCGCCACCCTTGATGTTGGGGATAAGTAGCGAGAATGATTCCGAGCGGCCGTAGCTGTACTGGGTGATGTAGTCGCGGTCGAGACCTTCGGTCTTCTGCTCCTCAGCTCCCGCCACTGTAAGTTCGGTGTGGCCTCCGCGCATCGATTCCTTGGAGTATTTCCAGGTGTTGTAGAGACTCGGGAGGTTGGCTGTCACGGCCAGGACTGCCGCCACGGCCAGCGCCCCTGTCGCCTTGGCGAAGCGGGAATATTTCTTGCGGCGCACGGCATCAACCGCGTAGCAGGCGATGACGGCGAGGATGACGAAGAGGAAATAGTATGTCATCTGGACATGGTTGCTCTGTATCTGCATCATCGCGAACAGAGCCGCCAGTGCGCTTCCGACAAGCCAGCGGCCACGGTAGGCCATCACCACTCCGCCGATGGTCGGCGGGATGTAAGCCAGCGTGACGAATTTCCATATATGGCCTGCCCCGATTATTATTATGAAGTAGGAGGAGAATCCCCAGGCCACCGCCCCAATCAGGGCGTAATACCATCTGACCTTCATCGCCAGCAGCATTATCAGCATGCCGGTCATCATCATGAACAGCAGGTTGGAGGGTGAGGGGAGTCCCGCGCCGTAGAGGGTTGTTATCCAGCTGAAAAGGGAGTCGGAGGGATATGAGGGGGAAATCTGGAATGTCGGCATTCCAGAGAAAAGGGAGTTGGTCCATCTCGGCTCGTCAGCTCCCGGATTCTCGTCGAGAAACGCCTTCACCTCCTGGCCGATGGCCGCGCCCTGCTGCATGTCATGCTGACGCAACTGGTTCCCCTCCGACGCGTCGGGATGGAAGAAAGCTATCGACAGCAATGCTATAACAGCCAGCGACACGAAAAATCCCCAGACTTGGGGTCTTTTCAGGTAGTCCATCACCGTCTGTGGAACCCTCGCCAGTCTGCGGGTGAGGCCGGTCTTCTCCTTATTTTCCATATATGGTATGTTTTTGTCTCCTAATAATCGGGAGTTTACATTGTTTTTATCCACAAAATTAGTAAATCTGTCCCTTTTTACCAAAATGAACTTTAACAGCCTGAAAGTTATTATATTTGCAGACGCTTTAAAGAATTAGGAATTATGAGAACCCGATTGAAAGGATTGATTCCCGTTGTGGGAGCCGCGATGATATGTCTGACCTCCGCCCAGGAGGCTAAAGCCCAGTTGTGGCAGGCCACCAACCAGTTGCAGAGCCTTATATCCCCGGCTCTCTCAGGGTCAGGAAGATACAAAGGTTCGGTGGAGCTGATGGGTGTGGCCGGCATCGGTTCCTCCAAGCTCAACCATGTCGAGATTTCCACCTCGCAGGGCTACCAGTACACCAGCTGGTTCTATATGGGTGCGGGCCTTGGTGTTGACATCGTGCGCTCGTCGGTCGATGAAGGTCTACCATCAGGCAACGACGACTATGCCCGGGGATGGAGCGGCTGGGGAGATTCCCCGCGTTATGGAAACAAGAAGACGGGCGTCATGATACCGGTGTTCACAGATTTCCGTTTCAATATCCCGACAGGTCAGAGCGCCACCTCTCCGTCGTTATTCATAGACCTCAGGCTCGGTGCCACCTGGCTTGTAGGCAACCGTTATATCCGCACCGACGACGGCTGGCTCTCAAACAACACCAATTTCTATTTCCGTCCCGCCATCGGTGCGAGGATTCCTGTCAGCAGCAGCAATCCCCGTCAGGCGGTCAACATCGGTGTGTCCTACCTGCTTATCACCTCCGACAACAACTACTGGTATTATGACGACTCGGTGACCCTGAGCGCGATTGGTGCCACTGTCTCGTTTGAATGGTAGCGCGGAGAGAGCCTTTTTTATTTCCTGCCCGATGTGCCGAAGAATTTGCAGCGTGAGCGGGATTTGTGGCGTGCGGGGGGCAGTTTCAGTGAATTGGGTTCGAGAATCCTGAAAGAGAGGGCCCCGCGACCCATACGGACCGTGGCGGTGTCTCCGACATGAGCCTTGTTATAGACATTTCTGTTGACATATATCTCTTTGCGGGTACCGTCGGGGAGAGTTATGTCGACATAATACACATAATAAGGTGCGCCACGGGTGTAGACCCTGCGCGATATACGTTTTGTCTGGTAACGCGTCTTGCGTATTTTTTGATTGACAATCACCTTTTCCTCCTGGAATGAGGAGAAATCCGACCCATAATAGTTTCCCATCAGCAACGCGGCTGCTGCCACGATAGTGAACACCACCATATGCAGGGGGAAATTGATGTAGAATTTCCCTGTCCCGGTAAGTTTCTCCCAGCCACGGTGAAGCACTGTGCCTGTGGCGGCTGCGACTATCACGATGATTCCGAAGAAAACCCACCAGTTGAGCATCGTGGTTCCTATCATTCCGGCGATTCCACCGGCCAGCAATATCAAGAGGGCCACTCCGAATCCCAAAGCAACCCATCTTACCACACTTTTGACTTTCGTTTTTGCCATCACGGTTGTGTATTTACGATGCAAAATTACTAATTTTGTATGATTTTACATCCGCGTCATTTTCCGGTTCCCGGTGATGACCGATGGTAAACCATTGCAGAGTATCTTACTATCAATCATTTATCAATACAATGAAAAAGATTTTCCTTTCTATTACCCTTGCGTTGATGGCCATAGTCGGCGCTCAGCAGGCCCAGGCACAGTTCAAGCTCGGAAAAGCGCTTGACGGCGCGAAGAAGGGTGTGCAGGCTCTTACCCTCACAGACGAACAGATGGCTGCATATGTCAAGGAGTCAATCGACTGGATGGACAAACACAATCCTGTCCCCGGCGAGGATGACCCCTATACCCAGCGTCTGCGCCGTCTGACGGCAGGTCTGACCGAAGCCGATGGTATTCCTTTGAATTTCAAGGTTTACGATGTTATTGATGTTAATGCTTTCGCGTGCCCCGACGGCAGTGTGCGCGTGTTCTCCTCGCTGATGGATATTATGAGCGATGACGAGCTCCTGGGCATTATCGGTCACGAAATCGGCCATGTGGCCAAACGCCACTCCAAAAAGGCTTTCAAGACCGAACTCCTCACCGGCGCACTCAAGGATGGTATCGCCTCTACCGGCGGCACAGCCCAGGCTCTCAGTGAGTCGGTTCTCGGTGACATGGGTCAGGCTCTTGTCGGTGCGAAGTTCTCACAGAAGCAGGAGAAGGAAGCCGATGACTACGGCTATGAGTTCCTCAAGAGCAATGGCAAGAACCCCTGGGGAATGGTGATGTCCTTCGAGAAATTCCTCGAACTGGAAGGCAACTCCGGAAGCAACAGCAGCTACTACCAGAAGATGTTCTCCTCCCACCCCGAAACCAAAGAACGCATCAAACGCCTCACAGAGCGCGCACAGAAGGATGGCATCGCCCGTCCCGAATAATACCCCGTAACCGGAAATGATAATAATCGGAAATAACATCCTGTAATCGGAAATAACATCCCATCCCCATATAGTCAGCCGTGTCCCTCTCCGGGGCGCGGCTGATTTTTTGTGTGATTGATTGCGCCGATAACATGCTTTCTGCCAGTCTTCCCCTCTCTCCCATAACTCCCAATCTTCCTATAATATTCCCCCTCCTCCCAAATTTCCCATTTCTCCCAATCTTTCCCATCTTGTAGGGACGCGCCGCGGCGCGTCCGCGCCAACCCAACCCTCTTTGCCGTAAAAGGTCTCACGCAGATTCCGCAGATACGCAGATTTCTCGCAGATATTTATAAAATAAAGTCTCGCAGATTACGCGGATTACGCAGATTACCATCCGGGCGGTATCCTCGCGGATTGAGGTCGCTGCGCTCCCGAGGCTCTCACAGATTACACGGATTCCACAGATTTCACAGATTTGATTCGCTGCGCTCATCGGATTACGCAGATTTAAGTTGATTCCATAGCTCAACATTGATTCCACAGATGCCTGCCAGATGGCAATCTGCGTAATCTGTGTAATCTGCGAGACTTTTCCCGAAATTAGCCTCATAAATCCGCGAGACTATATTTTATCTGCGAGAAATCTGCGTATCTGCGGAATCTGCGTGAGACATTTTTTCTTCAGGAAAGTTGACGCGGACGCGCCACGGCGCGTCCCTACAAGATGGGAAATTTGGGAGAATTGGGGGAATTGGGGAAATTGTGAGGAGGGGGGAATAAAAAACAGTGGTGTCGATGGCCATCGACACCACTGCGAGCAAAGTAAAGTTGTCGTTTATTATTTAACGAGTGCTTTACAAAATATCTTAGCGGATAGCTACTTTCTCAACCTTGTTGCCCTGAACACGGATGTAGAGACCGTTTTCGGGGTTGGCTACGCGCTGGCCCTGGAGGTTGTAGTAAACCACGGGGACGTTGGCGTCAACATTGGCCTCGACAGCTTCAACACCGGAAGTAGACTTCTTGTAGAGCATCGGGAGATTGAATTCAGCCGGTTCTTTCGCGGGAGCCACATTGGAGTACCAGGTGCCCTGGTTGCCCTTGCTCTGGCAAACAAAGCAGGTGGGGTTGAGGGTGTTGGAGAGTTTAACAGCGCCGTCAACGAATTCATAGGTATAGTAGCAGCCGTCATTGACCTCGGTGTAGAACTGGAAGGAGGTGAAGTGGGAGTCATCCATGCCATAGAAACGGCCGTCATTCTTGATGGTCACCTTGCCGTCGGCAACGGTGAGCTCGAAAGCGTTGGCCTCTTCGGTAATGATGTTGTCACTCTCAACGGTAGCCTCGGTGAGGTTCATGCGGCCGTAAGCCTGGGTGCCGATATAAGGACGGGCGAGCTTGAGGGTACCTTCCTCATTTACAGCGAACACATAAGTTCCGGTCTCGACGGTGGTAGCCTTGGTGAAGCTAACGGTAGTGGGTTCAACAGGAGGATTAACTTCGCCGCCTTCGCTCTTGACTACCATCTTGGTGATGCGGAAGTTCTGCTTGAATGTCAGGGTGACAGCGTTTACAGCCTCTTTGTTGGTCCATGTCATGGCAGAAGCGGATTCCATAACAACGCTACCTACAGATGCGTCTACAGCACCGTTTGCTTTTCCGTTGGTACCTGTGAATTCGATCGAGCCGAAAGTGGTTCCGGCGGGAGCGGTGATGGTCATAGTGTTTCCTGCTGCACCAGACTTGCCCGAATAAAGGCGGATTGTCTGCTGCTGGTTGGCAGCGGTTGACATTGACCAGTAATATGCGGGATTGGTTGAGGAACCACCCTTGGTGAACGTAAACTTGAAGCCGTCGATTTCGAGTGATTCGATGGGGGAGTAGTTCTTGGCTTGGCCGTTGGATGAACCTTCCGCGGGTTTCTCTTCATTGAGAGTGCCTACAAAGTTTGTGGCGTCGTTGACATCAAGGGTGGTATCGGCAGGGG
>URLF01000094.1 GCA_900548705.1 uncultured Porphyromonadaceae bacterium
AAACGCCTCGCCGGAAGCCAAGGCCGCGGCGGATCAAATCATCGGCTCCAACACAGAGGACGGAGTGGCGGAATATCTAAGGCCGCTTATGGACAAAATGTAAAATCAAGGCATGGAAACGCCCTTTTGGTTGAATCTGGGCGAAAGATTTGCTATAATAACTCTGTTAATGCAATTTTGGGAGGGATTTTTTTGGCAAAGGTTACGCTTCTGACTCATACGCCGATGCCGGAGCAAACCATCGCGGCGGCGGCAAAGCTGTGTTATTCCGCGGCGGAAATCGATAAAATCTATGAAGGGCTTACGCCGGAAAAAACCGCCTCCTTTGTGGAAATGCTGTCGGAGATCGGACACGAGAGCCCTATTGAGCACGCAAGCTTTACCTTTGGCATCGAGGGGGTGTCCCGCTCCTTTCTGGCTCAGGTGACCCGCCACCGCATGGCCTCCTTCAGCGTACAAAGCCAGCGCTATGTCAAGGAAAATATGTTTGAATACGTTCTGCCCCCGGAGATCGAGAGCGTCCCGGAGGCCCGGGAGGAATATATCCGGGCGATGGAGGAGGACCAAGCCCATTACGACAGCCTTACGGCGATTTTAAAAGAAAAACATAAAAAAACCTTTTTGGCGGAAGGCAGGCCGGAAAAGGAAGCGAATCGCCTGGCGGAAAAGAAGGCCATTGAGGACGCCCGGTTTGTTCTGCCCAACGCCTGCAACACCAAAATGATCTGCACGATGAACGCCCGAAGCCTGATGAACTTTTTCACCCTGCGGTGCTGCAACCGGGCCCAGTGGGAAATCCGGGATGTGGCGGATCAGATGTATCGGCTGGTTTACGCCGCGGCGCCAAAGCTATTCCAGAACGCGGGGCCGTCCTGCGTAAGAGGGGCGTGCTCCGAGGGGAAAATGTCCTGCGGAAAAATGAGGGAGGTCCGAGAGCGGTTCGCGGCTATGAGGGAGCAGTGTCATGGCAAGGGGTAAGCTGATCGTGATGGAGGGCCTGGACGGCTCGGGAAAGGCTACCCAGACTGGACTGCTGTGCCAATATCTGGAAAGCCGGGGCCGCAGGGTAAGGCACATCGAGTTCCCGGATTACCGGGAGCCTTCATCCGCTTTGGTGAAAATGTATCTGAATAAGGAATTCGGCTCGAATCCCGGCGATGTGAACGCCTACGCCGCCTCGTCCTTTTACGCGGTGGACCGCTACGCCAGCTTTTTGCGGTTTTGGAGAAAGGATTATCTTTCCGGAGCCACCATCGTGGCGGATCGGTACACCACTTCCAACGCGGTGTATCAGATGGAAAAAACACCCCCGGAGGATTGGAATAAATATCTAGCTTGGTTACAAGACTATGAATATGGAAAATTACAGCTTCCCCGGCCGGATTTGGTGCTGTTTTTGGATATGCCCACGGAGATCTCCCAAAGGCTGCTGAGCGGCCGTTACGCCGGCGACGAGAGAAAAAAAGATCTGCACGAAAGCAATGTGGAATTTTTAACCCGATGCCGCCGGACCGCCCTTTACGCGGCGGAGGCGATGGGATGGCATACGGTGTCCTGCTCTCAGGAGGGAGCGCCGCGGAAGATCGAGGATATTCAAAGAGATATCCGGGAAATCGTTTCCCAGAAGCTGTAACAGGCGTTTGCCGCTGGAAGCTTTTTGAAATATGCTTGAAAAACAGAAACAAGGCTTTTTCGATAAATAGGGAAAATAACCGGGCTGCACGAGTGGCGCGGTCTCGATTTCCCGCTGGGTGGTCACGGCGATGTTGATGAGCAGGGGAGAGGTGGAGGACTCGGTGTAGCCTCGCATCACCATCTCCTCCCTGATGGCGGCCGCGATGTTATAATAGGTCGCCATCTCCATTCCCGGAGGAAGTTTGCCCATGTCGGGGGTCACAATGCGGAATGTCTTGTACTCGGCCAGGTCGGCATTGTTGTAGACTTCGCTGTTAACCAGCGAAAATGGTGAGCATGCCCCTAAAAGCAGGAGCAATGACAGGATACCTAAGATTTTCTGAAGTTTCTTCATAACCAATAGTTTTTCAAGTATATAACACAATAAATATGTCAAATGTTCCGTTCTTTTTAAGATTGTGGCGTCCGGTTCAGGAGGCTCCAGTCACCTTACATTCATTGTATTTCTTTCCAACTCAGACATAAAAACACCTTAAAAGCAAGATGAAAAACTTCATGTTTGACCTTTGTGTGGGTTCACTTGTCGCGGGAGCTGTGCTTGCCCCGCAGTGTATGCGTGGCGCGGTCAGAGATGTCGCTGTGGCAGCCGCCGGCAAGACTGATGCCAAATACCTGTCCTATCCCGTTTATGAGGGGAATGACCTTGAGCTTTCAATCAATGGGAAGACCGCCTCTTTCCGTCTCTGGTCACCCGAGGCGCAGGCCGTGAAACTCCGTCTTTACAAAAACGGACGTGGCGGCGAGCCTATCGAGACCATTGACATGAACAAAGCAGAGAACGGTACCTGGACCGCGTCGGTCACCCCGGTGCCTTACGGCAAGTTCTACACCTTCCAGGTTCAGACCGCCGGGAAGTGGCTCGACGAGACCCCCGGCATATGGGCCAAGGCTGTTGGGGTAAACGGCCACCGCGCTGCTGTGATTGACTTCTCCACCACTAATCCTGAAGGATGGGCCAATGACAAAGGGCCTGAGGTGAAGGCCATCAACGACGCGGTGATTTACGAGATGCACCACCGTGACTTCTCTGTGCATCCCAACTCAGGAATCGCCAACAAGGGGAAATTCCTCGCTATGACAGAGGAGGGCACCTTGAATCCGATGGGTGACAAGACAGGTATCGACCATCTCAAGGAGCTTGGAGTTACCCATGTCCATATCCTCCCCTCTTATGATTACAACTCGGTTGACGAGGCCAATCTCCCGGCCAACCAGTATAACTGGGGTTATGATCCCTACAACTACAACTCCCCCGAAGGTTCATATTCCACCAACCCCTCCGACCCGGCTACCCGTGTGAGGGAGATGAAGGAGATGGTCAAGGCCCTCCATGACGTTGGAATCGGTGTGGTGATGGATGTGGTCTACAATCATACCGCCGACAATGACAAGTCAAACTTCTCCCTGACCGCCCCCGGCTATTTCTACCGCCACAATGAGGATGGCTCATACAGCGACGCCTCGGGATGTGGCAACGAGACAGCATCCGAACGTCAGATGATGGGTGACTTCATCGTGAATTCGGTGAAATACTGGGCAAAGGAATACCATATCGATGGTTTCCGTTTCGACCTCATGGCGATTCATGACACCGAGACTATGAACCGTGTGGCCGCCGCGCTCAAGGAAATCAACCCTTCGATTTTCGTTTACGGCGAGGGCTGGACTGCCGGAAACTCACCCCTCCCGATGGAAGCGCGCGCATTGAAAGAGAATGTAGCCAAGATGGATGGTATCGCGGTGTTCTCCGACGATATCCGTGACGCTGTGAAGGGGCATTACTCCAACGCCGCAGACCGTGGTTTCGCCACAGGGAAGCCCGGCAACGAGGAGACCGTGAAAATCGGTATCGTCGCAGCCACCGCCCATCCCCAGGTCGATTATTCCAAGGGCAACAACTCCAAATTCCCCTATGCCTCAAGCCCTTCGCAGATAATCAACTATGTCAGCTGCCATGACGACCTGACCCTTACCGACAAGCTCGCCAAGTCGATGCCGGAAGCCTCGGAGGCTGAGCGTCAGCGTGCCGCCCGTCTGGCCCAGACAATCGTCTTCACCTCCCAGGGTACACCCTTCATGTTTGCCGGTGAGGAGGTTTTCCGCGACAAGAAGGGTGTGCATAACTCTTACAAGTCGCCCGACTCGATCAACGCCATAGACTGGAACCTGAAGCATCTCAATGCCGAGCAGTTCAACTATTACAAGGAACTGATTGCCCTGCGCAAGGCTCACCCCGCCTTCCGCATGACCTCGGCTGATGCCATCGCCAGCCATCTCAAGTTCGACAAAGTGACATCCCCCAACCTCATCTCCTATTCATTGCTTGACAACGCCAACGGAGATGAATGGAAAGAAATCAAGCTTATTTTCAACGGCAGCGACGAAGCGGCCGAGGTGAAACTTCCCAATGGGAAATGGACCGTGGTGGCCCGTGACGGTAAGATCAACCATACCGGTCTGCTGAATGCTGACGGCTCCCTCCAGACTCTCCCCGGCGGCAAGACCACCGTTGAGCCTCGTTCGGCCCTCATCCTCTTCCGCTGATATCATTCCCATCTAACAACGCTTCGCGATGACAGGCACGGGATTCACTCCCCGTCGCCCGTCATCGCGAAGCGCTGTTTTTGTCATCGGTGTATTTTTTTCTTTCATGATGAATTGCGCAGACATTAAGGATATTTGCGACGGATGTCAACTAAATTTCAGCCGGGATATTGGCTCGGAACACAAAAAGTAGTAACTTTGCGGGCGGTTGGGACAGCGAGGATTCCCGAAAATGGCCCACGATGTCACGACCATAGAATTTTGGAATTTAGGAAGCGTTATGCTTGTCTTGTAAGTTGAAAACCTGAGAAACTTTCAAATTGAATACAAGGACGGGCATAGTGGATTCTCGCGCGTATAGCGCGGGCTGCTATTGTCACATCTGTATTCAAAGGTTTTCTCAGGACCGTCAACTTACGGCGTGGCATAGTCGGCTTGCGCTTTTTGTATTAAACCAGGTTTTTCTTGCTGAGTGAGGCCTAAACCGACCCGCGATGGCCGACGCGGGACAGAACTGTTATGGGCGGAAATTTCAACACATATATGGATAGCCCGGAAATCTCTTTCTGGCGGAATTTATGCCTTTCCGAAGGTGAACTGCGGCGGTATGAACGAGGGGAGGAGTTTGTCAGTATCGGTCAACCGGGCCGTTATATCGGTTTCGTGATGAAGGGGACATTGAAATATGTCACCTTTTCCGAGGATGGCACAGAGCATGTGGTGGGGTTTGAATTTCCGGGGGAGTTTGTGACGGATTTCCCATTCTCGCTGTACGGGATGCCGGCGCGTGTCTCTATTGTCGCCGATTCCCCGTGTGAGATAATGTGTGTGGCTACGCGCCTGGTTACCGAGAGGATGAAATCTGATCCCGAACTGCCGGGAATTGTGATGCGCTCGACCGAGAATGTGTTTTCCACCGTATATGACCGTTACATGTCGCTTTACCGAAAGTCTTCGCGTGAACGCTATGAGGAGCTTCTGAGCCGCCATCCAGATTTGTTCTCGCTTTTTTCACTCAAGGACATCGCTTCTTATCTCAACATCACTCCGACCCATCTGAGCCGACTGAGAAAGAACATATGAAATTTTGTTAAAAATCAGTCGCTGTTGGCTCGGTTTCAACAAATGTTGAGAGTTGGTCGGTTGCGGTTTACGAACTTTGCATCGTAATCAAAAATCTCAACCGACGATGTTAAGAATCTCTGTCTGCCTGATGACAATAATAGCGGCGGCCGCCTCGATGAGTGACGGCTGTCAGTCTTTGACCCAGGAGGCTGGGGGAGATTGTAAGTCGGCAATAAAGGCAGACACAGTGTTGACTGTCGGGCTGCTGCAATCCAAGGTTTTGCTGACAGGTTTTGTCCCGTATTCATTCCCCCACCGGTGAGTCATCCCCCGTTTCGGGATTCCACTTCCGCATTCATACACTAATCGACATATTTGGACGCTGTTTTTCAATTATTTGCAACCGGATTCCGGAGGAATCTTTCCCGAGATTGTTTAGGAAAAATTCCTCCGGAATCGTTTATGTCAGTCCCGCTGCATCTCTCTCCCTCCCGGCATCAAGTATCTCACGCAAATTCCGCAGATATGCAGATTTATTAAGCCTGAGGCTTTGTAAGAACTTGCACGGCTGTTATCCGGGTGGCAGCAAATAATTGGTGAATGAAAGTTGAGGAGCCGGAAAGGAAATGACGATTCCGGAGGAATCCTTTGTCTGAATAGCCGTGGGTTGGCGCGAGGGAAGGCATTATGGCCGAACCGAAGCGGTAACCCACGGTAACTATGTATAGCGGGATGATTCCGTAGGAATCTTTTTTGATATCTCAAATGTGAATGTCAAAAATGATATCGTTGTAATCGCGTGGATAAAAATTCGAAATATAAATTGTAAAATCCGTAGTATTTATACTGATACTCTAACCATCCTGATGTAATGAGGGGTATATCGTATGGAAAAAGATATAAGAAAAGCCCCCAAAGTAAGAGGGCTTAAAAATACTAAACCCCGAGGTTTGTCCGAAGACAGGGACACTCGGGGGATTCCGTTGCAAAGTTAGGAATATTTTTATAAAAATAGTAATATGTTTTTTACGGACATTGAAGCAGGTCGTTAAGATGATGATGTCGGGAATGTGACCGGAAAGTTGCCTCTCGATGTTTATTGATTTTCGTCGGGGATGAGGCCGAAGCAGGCGGTGATGGCGCGGCGGATGCGGCGGGAGGCTGAGGTGTCGCGGCGCAGGATGGATATGATGCAGCTGACATAGGCGTCTTTCGAGCCGTTGAGTCCGCAAAGCTGTGAGACGTTGGAGCCGGGGAGCATCGATTTCTGGTTGTAGACTTTCAATATCTCGGCATAATTGTCTTCGGCGACCCAGCAGGAAAAATCGCGACATAGCTGTTCATACAGTCCTCGTGGATTCAGCTCCTTGGCGAGTCCGGCAAGGTGTTGCTCAAAGGCGTTGATGTTGCTGAATTTCCCATCTACGCGGCGTTCCATCAGACGTTTGATACGGTGACGGGTATGGAGCATCGCCTGTGAACGGAGGTCGTGGCTGAACATTCCGATGATGGCTTTTTTCACCGACTTGAAGACCTTGTTCTCATCCTTGCCGTTGAAGGACGCGACTGTCCTCACAACCTCTTCGAGCATCAGTATGTTTTCGATTTCGGCCACGTCCGGCACGAAGATGTTCTTGCTGCGCAGATACGCCACCTCCCCTTCGTCGCGCCGGTCGCGGTCCACGATGCCCCGGCTTTCGAGATGGTGGAGCGAACGCTGGTCGTTGAAGGCGCGGGTCGATTCAATCACCTTATCGCAACTTCCGAGGGACTTCACTGTGAAATCCTTGAACACCAGTGGGTAGAGCTTCGCGTCAATCGAATGGGACGCGTCCCCCTCGATGAATAGCACAGGGTTGCGGGAACCGATGATGGCCATATACACCTCGTCGGAAATTCCTGCCCCGCGCGGTAGTATTGTGTAGTCCCAGCCCTCTCCGGCGGTGTCGTAACCACGCACCCAGAGGAGCGAGTCGCGCTGACGGGTGGCGGTGAAGTCGAGGTCGTGGGTGGTGTAGACAAAACGGCAGTCGGGACGCATGGCCTCCAGCGAATCCCAGGTCTTCTGTTGAAGCGAGGGGTGGAGAAACATCTCAGGAGAGTCAACGAACACTACTCCGTTGGTCGGAGCGTAAAGCAATGCCCCGAAATAATAAAGCACGGCCTTCTCTCCGGCCGAAAGCCTTACCTGGGAATATATGTCATTCTGGCCGTCGCGGGTGAACAGCAGGCGACCTCCCTGACGCAATACCTGATTGGCCGGGAAAATCTCCTGCCAGCGTGATATTACCTCGTCGAGCTTTGTGGTGGGAGCGATGGCCGCTTCCCGACGACCTGCGGCGACTTCGAGCTGCGCCATCTTGTATTCGACCAACGACGCTATCTCCTCGTTGAGAAGCAGGGCGGTGAGCCGATCGAACGGGGTGGTGGCCGTGTTGGTCAGGAATGAGGGGGACTGCCGGGCCTTGACATAGATTTCATCGACGGTACCGGGCTCATCTTTCGGTTCGCCGGCGGCGTATATTGCTTTCAGCGCGGAGAGACGGAACGCCTTTTCGCCGAGACTGTCGGCGAGGAAAGATGTGAAGCGGGTCTTTCCCGCACCGTTCGCACCGATGATTGTTAGGCTCCGAGTCGCCGAGGGTAGAGTCCGGCGGTTGCCCGAGAGGTCGGGAGGGAGAAGGATTTCCATAATCTTCGAGGTGAGGAATCAGTCGAGATAACGTTTTGTGAGACCATCATACAGGTCGATGCGGCGGTCGCGCAGGAATGGCCACCAGCGACGCACATTCTCGCAGCGGCGGAGGTCGATATCCACCACGGCTGTCGCATCCCGGTCGTCGGGAGCCTGGTAGAGGAATTCCCCCTGCGGACCGGCCACGAAGCTCGATCCCCAGAAAGTGATGCCGTCGGAAACTCCCGACGGGTCATCCTCGTGGCCCACACGGTTGACGGCTATCACGGGGATGCCGTTCGCCACGGCGTGGCCGCGTTGCACGGTAATCCACGCTTCGCGCTGGCGTTGTTTCTCATCGACGGTGTCGGTGTCCTGCCAGCCGATGGCTGTCGGATAAATCAGCAGGTCGGCTCCCTGAAGAGCCATAAGGCGCGCTGCCTCGGGATACCATTGATCCCAGCACACCAGCACCCCGAGTTTCCCCACCGAGGTCTTAACCGGTTTGATTCCGAGGTCGCCGGGGGTGAAATAGAATTTTTCATAGAACCCCGGATCGTCGGGTATGTGGGTCTTGCGGTAACGTCCGGCCTCCCTGCCGTCAGTGTCGAAGATGACGGCGGTATTATGGTAAAGGCCGGCGGCACGGCGTTCGAACATCGATGTCACAATCACCACTCCGAGTTCGCGGGCGAGGCGTGAATAAAATCCGGTGGCCTCGCCGGAGAGGTCGGCCGCGAGGTCGAATGTGTCGACATTCTCGTCCTGGCAGAAGTAGAGCGAGTCATGCAGCTCCTGGTTGACAATCAGCCTCGCACCATCATTGGCGGCGTTGCGGATTTCATCGGCCAGTCGTTTGCGGTTATCGGCTATATCGGCGGTCTTGCTCTGCTGAATCAGGGCAACCTTCAAAGGGGTATTCTCTGACATATCTGTTTACATTTAGATTGGGAGCCACGAGGCGGGAATCTGCATTGTCGCGCAATGAAGCGAACCGTGCTGGCGTATCAGGGCACGGCAGTCGACGGTCAGAATCTCGTGGCCGGGGAAGGCGATGGAGAGCATACGGGCAGCCATCTCGTCATTGCGGGGCTGTCCGTAGACAGGCATCACCACCGCGCGGGGGGTAATCAGGAAATTGGCGTAGGTGGCCGGGAGGCGGTCACCGTTGTCGTCATGAATCGGGGAGGGGAGAGGAAGGCCGATGAGATTGTATGGATTGCCGTCGGCGGTGCGGAACTCCTTTAGCTGTTCCTCCATCCGTTCCAGCGCGGCTGTGTGGGAGTCGGCCGGGTTATAGGATTTCACATATAGAATCGTGTCATCGGGGGCGAGACGGGCGATGGTGTCGACATGGCTG
>URLF01000095.1 GCA_900548705.1 uncultured Porphyromonadaceae bacterium
TGGCCGACATTACGGTGAACAAGGTCTGCTGGCGCATCCCGACAATCTTGATGAAATCGGAGGCCTCGTCACGCTTCTGTTTGAGAAACATCCGGGCGGCAGCCGCGCTCCTGTCTGACGACTCCGGCAACGGGGCATCGGGGGCGAAACTCCTCTCAACGGTCAGTTCGGGGATGCGGTTGAGCAATGTCAGCGTCAGGTTCCCCTCGGTGTCGGCCTCCACAAGGAAGTCGGGGGTCACGGCCATAGCCGCCCCTCCGCCGGTCGACTCAAGCAGACTCGCCGGTTTGGGATTAAGTCGGCTTATCACAGCGACCGCATCCTTCATCTGAGTGTCATCTATCCCCATCGCCGATACAATCCGCTGGAAATGCTTCTTGGCGAAGAGGTCGAAATAATCCCTGACAGCTTCGAGAGCCGTAAGGTTGGTCACCGTGCGGGGCAATCTTTTAAGTTGGAGCAACAGGCAGTCGCGCAAATCGACCGCCCCGATGCCGGGAGGGTCAAGCGACCTGACGATGTTCCAGACCTTACGCACCATCTCCATCGGGAAATCGCGTCCTTCGGAGAACGCGATGTCGTCAGCCACAGCCGAGATGTCGCGGGTCAGATAGCCGTTGTCGTCAAGGTTCCCGATAATATACCGGGCAATCACGCGCTCATCATCCGTCACATTCTGCTCGTCGAGCTGACGTGTCAGTGTCTCAAGCAGGGAATCCTCCCCACCCCCTACCACCGGCTCGTAATAATCTTCGGCAAGTGCCTGGGAACTGCGGAACATCTGACGGCGCAGATAGTCAGGGATGTCATCCTCCGAACCATAGTCGGCCAGTTGCATGTCGCGGGCCGACTCGGTGAATCGGTCGCCATCCTCGGTCTCCAGGCTCTCCATATCAGTCCCCTGCGTTTCCGGGGTGGAGGCTTCGAGAGCCGGCATCTCATCGACGGCGTTGCGCACCTCCTCCTCAAATTCCGGGCCTGACATCTCAAGCATCCTCACATAACGAACCTGCAACGGCGTCAGACGCTGCTGCAGTTTCTGTTCCTGTGCAAGCTGGAAACCTTTGTCCATAGGCAACCGGAGGAAATGATTGGTGATGGTTCAAATCAGTCAGAGAGGGGGAATCCCGTATCAGGAACGTCCCGGACGGCGGCGGGTGCTGCTGCGTCCATTTCCCTCCTTACCCTTGCGGGTGGCCTTCTTTGCGCGGGCGGCACGGGCGGCGGCTACCGCCTTGGCTCCACGCGAGGTCTTCTCCCTCTTCTTTTTCTCCTGGGACTTGTCCTCCTTCTTTTTACGGGAAGGCTTCTCAAGTTTGTGGGGGATGGCACGGGCGGCCTTTTTGGCGGCGGTGTTGTTTACAGCCTGCCTGAAGGTGACAGTCTTGCCAAGGTCATCCTCACCCGGGGTCTGGAGACGCATATCGACAATCAGGAAGTCGAGCTGCTTCTTGTCGAGATTGGCATTGGCCACACGCACACGGACACGGTCGCCGAGACGGTAGACTGTGCCACGGCGACGGCCACGGATGCAGTAGTTCTTCTCGTCGTAGTCATAATAGTCGCCGGCGAGGTCACGCATCGGGACAAGTCCTTCGCAATGGTTCTCGTCAAGCTCGACATATATGCCCCATTCAGTGACGCCGGAAATCATGCCGTCATACTCCTCGCCGATATGGTCCTGCATGTACTCCACCTGCTTGTATTTGATGGAGGCACGCTCGGCGTTGGCGGCCAGCTGCTCCATGTCGGAGGAGTGCTTGCAGTCATCCTCAAGCTTGATGGCATCCACGCTGCGGCCACCTTTGAGGTAACGCTCCAGCAGGCGGTGAACCATCATGTCGGGATAACGGCGGATGGGGGAAGTGAAATGGGTATAGTAGTCGAAGCCAAGTCCGTAATGGCCTACATTCTCGGTGGTGTAGATAGCCTTGGCCATAGTGCGGATAGCCAGCACCGACAGCAGGTTCTCCTCCCCCTTACCCTTGATGTCCTTAAGCATCTTGTTAAGCGAGCGGTTGATTTCGGTGGAGCTGCCCGAGGTCTTTATCCTGTAGCCGAAAGCGGCGGCGATTGTAGCCAGGTCGGAAAGACGTGTCTGGTCAGGCACATCATGGATACGATAGACAAACGGTTTGGCCTTCTTGCGGCCTATCGGTTTGCCGATTGTGGTGGCCACGGTCTTGTTGGCCAGGAGCATGAACTCCTCTATGAGTTTGTTGGCGTCCTTCGACTCCTTGAAGTACACACCGACGGGATGTCCCTCCTCGTCGATGTCGAAACGCACCTCCTCGCGGTCGAAATCCACCGAACCGTTCTCGAAACGCTTGGCGCGGAGTTTCTTGGCCAGACGGTCGAGGGTCAGAATCTCTTCAGTGAAATCCCCCTGGCCGGTCTCGATGCGTTCCTGAGCCTCCTCGTAGGTGAAACGGCGGTCACTCTCAATGACAGTGCGGCAGATACGCGCGGCCTTTATCTCAGCCTCGTCGTCAAGCTCGAACACACAGGAGAAAGCCAGTTTCTCCTCATTGGGACGGAGCGAACAGATGCCGTTGCAAAGATGCTCGGGGAGCATCGGGATTGTGCGGTCAACCAGATACACCGAGGTGGCGCGTTCCTTAGCCTCACGGTCGATTATCGAGTTCGGGGTCACATAATGGGTCACGTCGGCGATATGTACGCCCACCTCCCAGTTGCCCGAGGGAAGACGGCGGATTGACAGGGCGTCATCGAAGTCCTTGGCATCCTTGGGGTCGATGGTGAATGTGGTCACCCCACGGAAATCCTCGCGCAGGGCCACCTCCTCGGGCGTGATTTCACCGCTGATTTTGTCAGCGGCTTTCTCGACATTGGCGGGATATTTGTAAGGGAGACCGAACTCGGCGAGGATGGCATGCATCTCGGCCTGGTTCTCTCCGGTCTTGCCCAGGATGTCTATCACCTCGCCACGAGGATTCTTGGCCTCCTCGGGCCAGTCGGTGATTTTCACTATCGCCTTGTCGCCGGTCACACCACCCTTGAGTTTCCCCTTGGGGATGAAAATGTCACAGGCGAGAAACTTGGAGTCGGTCTTCAGGAAAGCCATCGTCTTGTCAACCTGGAGGGTGCCGATGAAGGTCTGCTCCTTCTTCTCGACAATCTCGATGACCTCGGCCTCCGGTTCCTGGCCACGACGACGCGCGGCGATATGGATTTTTACCCGGTCGCCGTTGAGGGCGTGGAGCGAGTTGCGCTCGGCGATGAATATCGCCTCGGAATCCTCGTCGGTGATTACAGAGTTCTTGCCGTTTGAGCGGCGGACGAAGGTGCCGGTGGCCACGCTCGACCGCTCCGGAGCCTTGTACTTACCTTTCTCAACTTCCAGAATCTCTCCGTCGAAAGCCATTTCGGCCAGCAGCATGGCCACGGAACGCTGGGTGACGGGGGTCTTGGCACCGACAGCCGCCGACACCTGTTTATAGTTGAACGTGTTGTTGCCCTGCTTCCATATGTATTCTTCCACCTTGTCGCGGAGCTGTTGTCGGGCGGAGGCGTTTGATCCTTTTCGAGCCATATATGTGACTGTTCAGATTGTTCTTTGTTAAATACAACGCTTAACATCGCGGGAATGTTAAGCGTCATTAAAGAGTTAAAGGCTCAGGCGTCGATATTGGCGTAGCTGGCGTTGGCTTCGATGAATTCCCTTCGCGGGCCGACATCCTCTCCCATCAGCATCGAGAAGATGCGGTCGGCCTCGGCCGCGTCTGTGATCTGAACCTGTTTCAACAGGCGGTGTTCGGGCGACATGGTGGTGTCGCGAAGCTCCTTGTCGCTCATCTCACCGAGACCTTTGTAACGCTGCACCTTCACCTGAGGGCCGTGCTGGTCGACGAATGCCTGACGCTGCTGGTCGGTCCAGCAATACTCCTCGATTTTACCCTTGGAGCATTTGTAGAGTGGCGGTGTGGCCAGATAAAGGTAGCCTTGCTCGATGATGGGACGCATGCGGCGGAAGAAGAGGGTCATCAGCAGGGTAGCGATATGCGAACCGTCGACATCGGCATCGGTCATTATTATGACCTTGTGGTAGGCAAGTTTCGAGAGGTTTGCCTCCTTGGGGTCATTCTCCGTACCGATGGTGACGCGCAGGGCGCGGAAGATGTTGGTGATCTGCTCGGAGTCGAACACCTTGTGTTCCATCGCCTTCTCCACATTCAGCACCTTACCGCGCAGGGGGAGGATAGCCTGGTAGCGACGGTCGCGGCCGCTCTTGGCTGTACCGCCCGCGGAGTCTCCCTCGACAAGGAAAATCTCGCATTCCTCGGCGGTACGGCTTGAGCAGTCAGCGAGTTTGCCGGGAAGACCGCCGCCACAGAGGGGGGACTTGCGCTGGATTTTGGTGCGGGCGTCATAAGCGGCCTTACGCGCCTGGGCGGCGAGAATCACCTTGCTGACAATCGCCTTGGCCTCGGAGGGATGCTCCTCCAGATAGTTTCTCAGAGCTTCGGAGACGGCAGCGGAGACAGCTCCGGCAACCTCGGAGTTACCGAGTTTGGTTTTGGTCTGACCCTCGAACTGGGGTTCCATGACCTTGACCGAGACCACTGCGGTCAGACCCTCGCGGAAGTCGTCGCTCGAAATCTCGACTTTGCTCTTCTCAAGGAGCTTGTTGTCCTCGGCATATTTCTTGAGGGTCGTGGTCAGACCTCGGCGGAAACCGGTCAGGTGGGTACCACCTTCGATGGTGTTGATATTGTTTACAAACGAATAGACATTCTCGTTGAAGGTGGTGTTGTAGGTGAGGGCCACCTCCACGGGGACACCCTGACGCTCGGTGTTGAGGTGAATCACGTCGGGAATCAGCGGCTCTTTCGAGGAGTCGATGTATTTGACGAACTCGCTCAGACCGTTGGCGGAGTAGAACACCTCGCGGCGGGGGTTCCCCTCGCTGTCGAGCTGACGCTTGTCAGTGATGGTGAGGGTGATACCGGCGTTCAGGAAGGCCAGGTCGCGCAGACGCTTGGCCAGGGTGTCGTAATCGTAAACGGTAACGGTGAAAATCGACGAGTCGGGAAGGAAGGTCACCGAGGTTCCATGGTCGTCGGTCTCGCCGATGACACAAAGTTCGCTGGTGGGCTTGCCGAGGGAGTATTCCTGCATGTAGACCTTTCCGTTGCGGCGCACTTCAGCGCGGAGGTATGAGGAGAGGGCGTTCACACAGCTGACACCCACACCGTGGAGACCGCCGGAAACCTTGTAGGAACCCTTGTCGAACTTACCTCCGGCGTGGAGGACGGTCAGCACGACCTCGAGGGCACTCTTGTGTTCCTTCTCATGCATATCGACAGGGATACCACGGCCATTGTCGACCACGGTAATCGAATTGTCCTCATTGATGGTCACCTCGATATGGGTACAGAATCCCGCGAGAGCCTCGTCTATCGAGTTGTCGACGACCTCATACACAAGATGGTGGAGACCCTTCTCGCTGATGTCGCCTATATACATGGCCGGACGCTTGCGGACAGCCTCCAGGCCTTCAAGCACCTGGATATTGCTCGCGCTGTATTCCTGGCTGTTTTTTGCCTCTGCTGAATCCGCGATATTATCCAAGTCAAAAAGATTCTCTGACATAAAATCGTATAATCTATTGAAAATCAATACCGGAACCATACCGGCAAAATCACGCGCCTCCTATGGTTCCACGATACAAAATTACGAAATTTTATTCAATCGCGCAAACTTTATCCCCATCAAATGCCCTGGAACTCCCCCTCTTCACCACCATCATTGCAAATCAACGGGTTACACACCCGCCACACACCGGGACGCACAAACTCGACACCCCCGTCCGGAAAACCGGACGGGGGTATCTGCATATCAAAAACCGGGGGAGAGCCCCCGCAGGGTCACTTCTTCACCACCTTGACGGCGGGATGGCAGTCGGGAGCCACAACATAGACTCCAGAGGCCAGGCCGGCAAGAGAGAGACGGGCGTTGCCATCCTCGGCGGCAACCGACATGAGACGGTGACCGGCGGTATCGAACAGCTCCACGCGGGTCAGCTTACGGGAAGCCAACACGACCTCCTCCCCGTCAAAACCGAACGAGAAATCATCCTCGCCGAGCGACGCGGCATCGAGCGCGCTCTGCCAGTTCTTCTCGAAATCAATATGGGAAACCTCAGCGCGTGGAATCTCCAGATCCTCGATCTCGGCGGCGGTCACCAGCAGATTGTCACCGGCGAAGGTCACTTCCGGAGCCGACGGGAGCCCGTAACGGACTACCCTCCCGTCAGTCTTGTTGATTTTCACGATGGTGACCAGTTCTCCGGCATCCTGGGCCTGGGCCATATGGCCGGTCGCCATTGAGAGCAACACGACACATAGAGTTAAAATTATCTTTTTCATTTCAAAGCTTCTAATTTGTTATGTCAAAGAGCCACCTTGCGGCTGCAGGCCACCTGCGCCCCTTTGACGTTGACCAAAAAGATTCCGTTGCCCCAGGAGGAAGCATCGATTGAGGCCACGCCACCCTCAACGGGGTAAGAACCAATCAAATTGCCCGAGACTGTGTAGACAGCCGCCTGGCAGCCTGAACCGACAGCGGGCAAAGCGACATAGACTGTCGTCCCCTCGGCCCAGACACGGATGTCGTCAGCCGTCACATCGGCCGATGCCACCTCGACACCGGAAGAGGAAGCCGCCTCCCTCACGCAAGCGGCACTGTTGATGCGTCCCGCCCCGTAAGTGTTATTGGGCAGCTCACCCATATAATCATCGGTGAAGGCTGTCGAGGTGATAATCGAGCGGGCCTGTTCCGGGGTCAGCTCAGGATTCGCCTCAAGCATGAGAGCCACCGTCCCGGCCACGAAGGGAGCCGCCATCGAGGTGCCGATGTTATAGGCATAATAATAGCGCGCACCGTTGTCGATGGTCAGACCATTTGTATAATAGTCAATCTGGTCATAAGTAGCCCCAACCGAAATGTAGTAATACTTGTTGATGGCGGAGACCACGGGATTACCGGCGGCAAGGATATTGGGAACGACGCGCCCGTCAGCAGTAGGGCCGTAGCTTGAGAAGTAGGAATGGCGGTCCTGGTCGTAGCCGGGCACCTCGCTCATGATGGAATATCCGCCGGAGTTCCATTCGATACGGTTTCGGGCATCGAACGCCCCCACCGAGATGATGCGGTTGGCGGTGCCGCCGATTTCCCCGACAGTGCCGTCATATGTGCCGTCGGTCCATCCGTTCTTGCCATTGGATGAGAACTCGTTATGGCTGTAGTTCCACATATCGACGGTCTGGCCCGGCTCACCCTCGACGACAACCCCGAGCAGACGCCCCTGGGCCAGCTCGGAAGCCTGACACTCCACACTGACGTGGGGCTGCCCGTTGAGGGGATTGATCTCGGCGGAAATCAGGACGGTAGCCGCGACTCCGCAGTCGTTGACGTTGAACCATGTCGCCACATAGTCACCCTCGACTGCGGTGTCAACCGCCGGGGTCTCGGCCACGATGTTACCTTTGAGGGAGTTCACCACACAAAGCTTCACCTTTATGTCGGAGCTGTTCTTGCCCCAGATGTCAAGGTAATGGAGATTGTGGGATGTGTTGGCCCCCTGGGTGAGCATCGTCTTGAGCATGCAGTCGTCGGGGGTGAAAGTCTCGGCGGCATGGAGCTTCTCGGCACCCTCGTTTCCACACGCGCCCACGATGATGCGGCCCGGGCCGCTCACCTCGTCAATCAGCTTGTCGAGGGGGGAGGTGCCGTTGTGGGGGCCGATATGGTCACCAAGGCTCATGTTTATCACACATGGCTTCCCTACCTTGTCGGCATAGGCGAAGATATATTTGATAGCGTCGGCGATAGCCACACTGTTCTCCTGGTCAAGGCTGACAAACACGATATCGGCATCTGGAGCCACACCGTAAAATTCCGAAAGGAAATCCCCTCCGGCGGCGGTGCAGGTGGTATGGCAACCATGGTATTCCGAATATGTGTCATACTCCGCCTGGGTGATTTTCTCAGGGGTGGCATATTCCACGCCGTAGCCGAACTCCTCGGGAGGTGTCCCGAAGCTCGAACGCTGGTTCCAGACCAGCTTGATACGGTTGTTGCCGTCGGCATCCCTGAAAGCGATATGGCCGTACTCAATGCCGATGTCAATCATACCGACCACCACACCCTTTCCGGTGTATGCCGAGGGGAGCAGGCCACCGGTGTTGTTGTGGACATCATCCACTCCGGCGAGGTCGCGGGCATAGTCATTGAGAAGCTCCACACGGTTGCCAAGCGATATGTACCTGACTCCCGGCACCTCCCCGGCCTGAGCGAGGACATCGACAGGGATGGTGGCGGAATAGAAGAGCCCATGGTTATGGCGCAGCGAAATCCCGAGGGCCTCAAGGGAAGCCGCCGCCCCCTCGTCATCAAGGATGACATACGCTCCCACCGTCGAACGCTCTTCGACAGGGGCGGCGCTGCGCTCCTTGACATTGACCTTCATGGGGGTGACTCCGAGACTTTTCCCGGCGAGCATCAGCCGGGCGTTCGGAGCCAGGGTCTGGCCGGCGGCCGGGATGGCCGCCAGCCCCATGGCTGCAATGAAAAATCCTGAAAGTAACTTTCTCATATTTTCCGGTTGAAAACAATTCTATGGTCAGAGACCGGAGCATTCACCCCTGTACTCGATAACCACACGTTCGGGAGTACCACTCTTGCCGTCTCCCCACATAGCCTTGTACCAGTTGGTCACGTCGGCATTGATGGTCACGGTGCCGTCACCATTCTCCACCACCTGCATGGTGCCTGACATGCCTTGGTTGCGATACTGGCCGTTCGGGCTGGCGAGCTGGATTGAACCATAATGGAAGAGGTAGTAGGGTGCGCCGGAATTGGTCTCGGTATGTTCGGCGAAGTTGATTACCTGGCCGATATACTCGGGGAGCATCTCGATATAGCATTTCTCGGAGGAATTCTCAAACTGCGCGGTGTATTTCACACGGCCGTCGCTGGAATTTGTCTTGGCGAAGGAGGTGATGGCGAGGTTGTTGGAGAGGTCGCCGTCCATATTGTAATATTCGACGGTGTTCTTGGCCTTGGGAGCGAGCCCTTCACATTCACCGGTGTATTCGATGGTCACGCGTTCGGGAGTGCCGCTCTTGCCCTCTCCCCACATGGCCTTGTACCAGTTGGTCACGTCGGCGGTGATGATCACGGTACCATCCTCATTCTCGATTACCTGCATAGTGCCCGACATACCCTGATTGCGATACTGGCCGTTGGGGCTGGCAAGCTGGATTGAGCCGTAATAGAAGAGGTA
>URLF01000096.1 GCA_900548705.1 uncultured Porphyromonadaceae bacterium
CAAAGCCTAAAAATCAGAGGCTGCACCGTAAACCTTTATTACGACACAGCCCCTTCTGTGTAATCTGTGAGACCTCTTTCGGATTATCTGCGAGAAATCTGCGTATCTGCGGAATCTGCGTGAGACCTTTGGGAGGCGTGGGAGATTTGGGAATTATGGGAGAGGTGGGAGAGGGGGCTATTCTGAGGAATCCGATTGGCTAAATCTGATTCTGCGGGATCCTATTCTGCGGGAATCAGGTTGGCGGAATCAGAGGGAGAAGGCGGCGCGGAGCTGGTCGATGTGGTCGAGCTTCTCCCAGGTGAAGAGCTCCACCTCGCGGGTGAAGGGTTGGCCGGAGGAGTCGCGGAAAGTCTTGGTGACCGTGCGGGGGGTGCGGCCTACATGGCCGTAGGTGGCGGTCTCCAGGTAGATGGGGGCGCGGAGCTTCAGGCGGCGTTCGATGGCGGCGGGACGCATGTCGAAAATCTCGTTGACCTTGGCACTGATTTCGGCGTCGCTGAAAGGCACTCTGGACGTTCCGCGGGTGTTGACATACAAACTTACCGGACGGGCCACTCCGATGGCGTAGGCGACCTGTACGAGGGCCTCACGGCATACTCCGGCTGCCACAAGGTTCTTGGCGATGTGGCGCGCGGCGTATGCGGCCGAACGGTCTACCTTGGAGGGGTCTTTGCCGGAGAACGCGCCGCCGCCATGGGCACCGTGTCCGCCGTAGGTGTCAACGATGATTTTGCGGCCTGTCAGGCCGGTGTCTCCGTGGGGGCCTCCGATGACGAATTTCC
Source organism: uncultured Porphyromonadaceae bacterium (assembly GCA_900548705.1). GTDB lineage: Bacteria > Bacteroidota > Bacteroidia > Bacteroidales > Muribaculaceae > UBA7173. The sequence goes on from URLF01000096.1 coordinate 786, forward strand.
CGGTGGGGTTGACATGGAGGATGAAGTCAGTGTCGAGGAAATGGCGCAGATGCTCGGGGAGGGCGGCGATGGTGCGGGGAATCAGCACGCGGCGCACGTCGTTGGTGATGGTCTCGATCATCTCGCGCTCAGCCTCCTCCTTGGTGCGGGTGTCGTCGGGGAGGATGAACTCGTCGTGCTGTGTGGAAATCACCACTGTATGCACCTTGACGGGGTTGCGGTCGCTGTCATACTCTACTGTCACCTGGCTTTTGGAGTCGGGACGCAGGTAGCAGCGCACACGGCCCAGTGCGTCGGTGTAGGTGAATGCCGACCCTTCGCGGCGGATTTTCGACAGCTCTTTGAGCAGAGCGTGGCTCAGGGCGGTGGTCAGGGGGATATAGAGGGGTGTCTCGTCGGTGGCGTAGCCGAACATCATGCCCTGGTCGCCTGCTCCCTGTTCCTCGGGATTGGCCCGTTCGACACCCTGGTTAATGTCGGGGCTCTGCTCATGGAGTGCCGAGAGGATTCCGCATGACTCGGCCTCAAACTTGAGGTCGGAGCGGTTATATCCGATGTTCTTGATTACGTCGCGGGCGGTGGTGTCGAGGTCGATGTACGCGTCGGATTTCACCTCTCCGGCGATGATTACCTGGCCGGTTGTGACGAGGGTCTCGCATGCGACTTTCGACTTGGGGTCGCGGGCGAGGAACTGGTCAAGCACTGCGTCGGAAATCTGGTCGGCGACTTTGTCGGGATGACCTTCGGAGACAGACTCCGATGTGAAAAGATAATTCATGGGATTTTTAGCATTTTTTTTAGTGGTTGCAAGCAATCAAATTTTTCCACATTTCCGGCCGGGATTCCACGGAGGGGGAGTCGGTCCGGTCAAGATGTAAAGGAACGGCTCTCCGGGATTGCTATTTACCGGGGAGCCTGCAAAGTTACGAAATCTCCCTGACTCCTGCAAGCGCACGACCTCCCCCTCACAAATGGGGGTCTCACGCAGATTCCGCAGATACGCAGATTTCCCGCAGATTCAAAGGGAGGTCTCACAGATTAATTTAAAGTCTCACAGATTGCACAGATTTACACAGAAGCCATCCGGATGGGTTTTGTTGCCGCCTGTCCTCCATTGCATCCCGGGTGGCTTCTGTGTGAATCTGTGAAATCTGTGAGACCTTCCCGAAAAATCCTCTTAATCTGCGGGAAATCTGCGTATCTGCGGAATCTGCGTGAGACCCTTGTTGCTGACAGGGCTGACGCGGACGCGCCGCGGCGCGTCCCTACAGGAGGGGAGAGGCCTGCCTCACTCTCCGGAGGGCCTCTGCGTAATCCGCGTAATCTGCGAGACTTCTCCCTGAGATAACCGCGAGAGATAGGGGATTAGCGCAGGAGCTTGAGGACGGGGGTGGTGCCGTCGGCGAGGTTGAGGCGCAGGAGGAAGACGCGGGTGTCGAAGGGAGCGGTGTCGAGGGTCAGGCGCGTGTCGGGGTTGTTGCGCGAGATGGTCAGGCAGCGGCCCGAGATGTCATAGAGCTGGGCGGCAAGGATGGCGCAGGGGGCCTCAATCATCAGAAGCATGCCGTCGAAGGCGGCGCGGATGGCTGCGGCGCTGTCCTCGGTGAGGATTTCGTTTTTGGATGATGTCTCCGAACGGATATCAAATTCTTGCCACTGAGGAGTGTCGCGGTAGCTCTGGAGGAGGGTCTGGGGCACATATAGGATGGTTGTGGCCTGCGGGGTGTCTTCCCAGACATTCTCGCCGAGGGCGGGAACCTTTGAGATGCTTTTTGCGTCGACCTCGGTGAGGTTGGCCCAACGCTCCATGGCGTTGTCGCCCAGACGGGAGAGGGTGGCGGGGAGGGTCACTTTGGAGGATGTCATGCCCGACAGGGCGTGGTTGCCGATGGTCTCCACCTGGGTCGCGTCAAGTCCGTCGGCCGAGGCTGAGGTGGCTCCGTAGAGGAGGTAGTCGGGAATCTCGGTGAGGTTGGCGGCGATTTCCCCGAGGGTCACGTTGAGCGAGGGGTCGTTGTAGAAGGCTCCCGCGCCAATCTGCGATATATGGTCGTTGAGAGCGAGCTGTTTGAGGGCGGCGCATCCGGCGAAGGCCCAGTCACCGATGGAGGCGAGGGCATCCCCGGAGAGGTCGGCGGCGTTAAGACCGGAGCCTGCGAAGGCGAGGTTGCCGATTGTGGTGACGGAGGAGGGGAGGGTTATGGCGGAGAGGGATGAGCAACCTGCGAAGGCTCCTTTTCCGATAGATGTCACAGTGGAGGGGAGGGTGACAGAGCTGAGTTTGGGGCAGTTGCGGAAGGTGGACGCCGGGAGGGCGGTAAGCTTGGCCTCAACCACCACATTCTCAAGCAGCGGGCTTCCCTGGAACGCCATCTCGCCAAGCGAGGAGACGGATGAGGGGATGGTCACCGATTTCAGGTTCTTCATGCCGGCAAACGCGCCGCTGCCGATTTTCGTGACCGTGGAGGGGATTACCAGGGTCTGGGCCGAGCAGTCGCCCAATGCCCCGTCGGCAATCTCGGTAAGTCCCGAGGGGAGGGAGAGGGTGGTGAACTTGCCCGACATCAGTGCGCAGTCGGGGAGGGTGTTTGCCTTGGCGGCGTTGAGTCCGGTCTCGGTCTTTGAGCCGGAATATGCGGCCACTGTCGCCCCCGACAGGTCGAGGGTACGGAGGGCGGTCATCTCGCGGATGAAATCGAAGTCGGCGGCGTTGATTGCGCCGTTGACTTTCAGGGTGGTCTCAGTCGAGGGGTCTGTCGAGGCCGAGACCGCCTGGCGCAACCCACCGGGGAGGACGCTGACAGTGACGGCCGAAGCCAGCAATGAGCCGCCGAGGATGGAGGCTGTCGATATGAGGAAACGTGAGAATCGGTTCATTTTTTTCAAAAAGGTTTGTATCAATCCATTATTAAAACTGAAAATGGCCGGTTTTATTGCCTGACAGAGAGCAAAAAGGGGTGATGTAAAAAAGATTATGCGCTTTCGGCTAAATTGGTTAACTTTGCGGAACAAAGATGAGAAAAAACAGGTTATATTTATTGTTTGTGGCCGTGGCGGTTGTCGCGGCTCTCGGCATATCCACCTCCTGCGGGAGCGACAAGGGTACGGAGGCCCTCCACGAGTCAGCCCTTATGGCTGTCGGCCCCCAGGGGCGCGAAGCCGCCTTCAACGCGTCGGTCTCCGCCCTGTCGTCGGGACTGACCCCGGCGGGGATGGATGACGAGGAGGATGACCTCCACGGCGCGCGCCACTCGCGCCTGATGTCGATTCTGGCCCCTTACGACACAGTACGCAGCCATAACCCCTACGAGGCGCATTACGACTCGATGCCTCCCGGAGGGATAAAGATGAAAATCAATGGTCTCGGAGGCACCTTGGGCCGTGTCTTCAACGACAGCAACAAATTCCATATCGCCGTGGCCGAGGCCAACGGCATACAGCCGCTCCACACTCTCCGCCAGGTATGGCAGGAGGGGGGACGGCTCGAACGCCTGGAGACCTGCGAGGCTTATTACCTCGACGAGCTGACCCATTCGCTTCCCTATCTTGTCCCGAAGGCACATACCCTGCTGAAGGATATCGGCATGGCGTTCAGGGACTCGCTCAACGCCCGGGGCGGGGGGTGGTACCGCATCAAGGTCACCAGTGTCCTCCGCACCCCCGGACTGGTCAAGAAGCTGCGCCGCCGCAACCGCAACGCCGTCGACACCTCCGCCCATCTCTACGCCACGACTTTTGACATCTCATATCTGAAATTCATCTGCGACACCCCGTCGATTCCGCGCACCCAGGAGGACATGAAGAATCTCCTCGGAGAGGTGGTAGAGGATATGCGCCGCCGCGAACGATGCTATGTCAAGTATGAGCGCAAGCAGTCATGTTACCATATAACAGTCCGTTGATATGACCGACAACCCTGACAACACCGGGAAAGAACCCCGGAGGAAAAAGCCCCTGTGGAGGCGTGTGCTGAAATGGACCGGAGTGACCGCCGCCGTGGTCGCCGGACTGTTCCTGCTGATATGCTCCCTGATAGTCTGGATACTGACCCCCTCGCGGCTTACACCGCTGGTGGAGAAGCAGGCTTCGGAGTATCTCGACGCGGATGTCACCGCCTCGCGCATAGAGCTGACCTTCTGGAAGACCTTCCCCCGGATGAGGCTCGATGTCGATTCCCTAAGGATTGTCTCCCGTTCGCTCGACAGGTTGACCCCTGCGGAAAGGGGAGCGCTCCCCGCCGACGCCGACTCGCTGCTGAGCGTCAGGTCGTTCCACGGGGCTATAAATGTGATGCAGCTGCTGGCCGGTAACATCCACCTCCACGATGTGGTGATTGACCGTCCGGAGGTCAACCTGCTCCAGGTCAACGATTCCGTGGCCAACTATCAGATACTCCCGACCTCGGAGGAGGCCGACACCTCAGCCACCGCCATTCCCGGCATACGCATCGACAGTTTCCGCATACTGGAGTCGGGGCCGTTGCGCTTCCGTTCGCTGGTCGACTCTCTGGATGTCACCGCCCGGCTGGAGAATGTCAATGTCGAGGGGCCTGACGCGCCTGTCTACCGCCTGAAACTCGACGGCGCGGCTGACCTGCCGTTTCTCAGCGAGTTTGATTTCGCGGACCTGACTTTCGGACTGGACGGCTCGCTGGTCTGGAATCCCGACACCCCGATGGCAATGGCGGCCAAGGATGTCACCCTGCGCCTCGACGACTATGCTATGAGATTTTCCACCGCCGTCGACTTCACCGACGACCCGGTGGTTACCGAATTTGACGGGGAGGTCACCGACATCCCCGTGGAGCAGGCTCTGGCCCATCTCCCCGCCGAACTGAGGAAATACACCGACCCTCTGAAGACCGATATGAAGGTGTCGGCGACCGCCGAACTTACCCGTCCCTGGCGACTGGCCGACACCATCCTCCCCTCGGTCAAGGCCACCCTCTCGATACCCCGCTGCCGCGCCACATACCAGACCCTCCGGTTCTCGGAATTTTCAGGTGAACTCGCCGTTGACTTCGACGGCGCTGACATCGACAAGTCCCTTTTCGATCTCAGGAAACTCCATCTGGCAGGGGAGGGGGTGAACCTCGACCTCAATGTCAAGGCCACCAATGTCATGGCCGACCCCAGGGTTGACGGGGACTTCAACGGCTCTGTCGACCTGTCGAAGATTCCACCGCGTCTGGCTGCGGAGATTCCGGTGCAGCTCTCGGGAAAAATCAACGGCGAGACCTCCTTCCGGTTCGCCATGAGCGACCTCACCGAGGAGAATTTCCACCGCGTGATGGCCGACGGCTCCCTGACCCTGCGCGGCATAAACGCCCAGGCGGAAGGGGTGATGACCGCGTGGCTCCGTGAAGGGGTGGTGGAGTTCGGCACCACCGACTCCTTTGTCCGTGACGGCCAAAAGGTCGATTCCCTGTTGCAGGTATCGCTGAAAATAGACACACTTTCAGCTGTCGGACTGGGTATGAACCTTGAGATGAAGAACTTCAAGGCCGGGGCCGGAACGGTCAACCGCAAAGGCTCGGCCGACACCACCGAGATAAACCCCTTCGGAGGGTCGGTTGCCGTGGAGCGGCTCAAATTCGACGCTCCCGCCGACTCGATGAGGGCACGACTGAGAAATGCCCGTATCGGGGGCGCGTTGACCCGTTACAAGGGTAACGCCCGCTCCCCGCTGATGAATCTCAGAGTCTTCGCGGGCCGTATGATGTTCGGCCAGGCATTGAACCGTGTGTCGCTGCGCGATACCGAGATGACCCTCACTGTCAATCTCCGGGAGAGGAAAGCCCGGAGGAGGAACGGGGTGAGGAATGTCAATCCTGTCGATTCCGCCGCCAGAAGGACACGCGACTCCATCGCCACAGCCGAGGCTCTGGCCAACGGCGACATCGCCCTCACTCTCGACCGGGAAGACCGGAGACTGCTGCGCCGATGGGACTACAAGGGGACGCTCCGCGCCAGACGCGGCAGCCTGACAACCCCCTGGTTCCCCTTGCGCAACCGCCTGACCGACATCGACCTGCGCTTCAATTCCGACTCCATAATCCTCACCAACCTGAAATACAAGGCCGGGGAGAGCGATTTTCTTATCAACGGCACCATCTCCAACCTGCGCCGTGCGCTGACTTCGCGCCGCGACAACACCCTCGGTGTGTCGCTCGACGTGCAGTCAGACACCATCAATGTCAACCAGATTGTCAAGGCAATTTTCGCCGGGCCCGCGCTGGCCCAGCAGACAGACTCCGCCGCCGTCTGGGGAAGCGACGACGAGCAGGAGGGTGACCACCTCGCCGCGATGGCCGATACCGTGACCACCGGGCCGGTGCTGGTTCCCCATAATATCGACGCCCATTTCCGCATGAGGGCCAACCACATCCTCTATTCCGACCTGGAGCTTCACCGCTTCCGTGGAGACCTGTTGCTTTACGACGGGGCCATCAACCTGCGCAACCTTTCCGCCTCCACCGACATCGGTTCGATTTCGGTCAACGGCCTTTACTCCTCGATCAACCCCGACTCGCTGCAGTTCGGACTCGGAATGAAGGTGGACCGCTTCCGGCTCGACAGGCTTACCGCACTTGTCCCCGCTATCGACACCCTCCTCCCGGCCATGCGCGACTTCGCCGGGACGGTCAACGCCGATATCGCCGTCACCACCGACCTGGAGCGCAACATGGACATCAACATCCCCTCGCTCCGCGCCGCCATCAAAATCGAGGGGGACTCGCTGGTGCTGCTCGATCCCGACACCTTCAAGACCGTCTCGAAATGGCTGCTGTTCAAAGACAAGAAAAAGAACATGATCGACCATATGGCCGTTGAGGTGGTGATCGAGAACTCCACCATCGAGCTTTATCCCTTCATGTTCGACATCGACCGTTACCGCCTCGGGGTGATGGGCCATAACGACATGGCCATGAATATGAATTACCACGTCTCGGTGTTGAAATCCCCCATACCGTTTAAGTTCGGCATCAACATCAAGGGGACACCCGAGAAGATGAAAGTGCGGCTCGGCGGGGCGAAGTTCAAGGAAAATATGATCGGCGAACGTCAGATGATTGCCGACAACACCCGCGTCAACCTCGTCCAGCAGATTGACAACGTGTTCCGACGGGGTGTCTCCAAGGCCCGTCTCGGCAGGCTGCGCTTCCAGCGTCAAGGCTCCGCGCCGGTGTCGCTCGATTCCCTCAACGCCGACCTCGACAAGGATGACAACCTCTCCTACGCCGACTCCCTCAACATGATAAGGGCCGGTCTCATCGAGAACCCCGACACCCTCCGCTTCCCCCCGGCCGACCCCGCCTCCCCCGGCAAATGACGCCGCACAGATATACGGAAAGGTCTCACGCAGATTCCGCAGATACGCAGATTTCCCGCAGATATAAAGGAAGGTCTCACAGATTACACAGATTACACAGAAGCCATCCGGATGGCAGTGGGTTCTTTGTAATCAACTTTAATCTGTGAAATCTGTGGAATCCGTGTAATCTGTGAGAACCCCGGGAGCGAAGCGACCCCAATCCGCGAGGATACTGCCCGGATGGCCTCTGCGTAATCTGCGAGACCCTTATCGGACAGCGTTGACGCGGACGCGCCGCGGCGCGTCCCTACCGGAAATCTGCGTATCTGCGGAATCTGCGTGAGACTCTTCCTGAATAGGGATTTGATGTCAGGGAGGGAAATGTTTCCGTGATTGGGAAATAATGATTACCTTTGCAAAAACGAAATAACCGGAAAGTTATGGAAACTTCGAGAATCGCAGAGAGAATCAGGCAGCTGGCCGTGTCGGCCACCCTGGCCATGTCGCAGAAAAGCAGCGAGCTTAAAGCTGCCGGCGTGGATGTCGTCAACCTGTCGGTCGGAGAACCCGACTTCGACACCCCCGCCCATATCAAGGAGGCGGCCAAGAAAGCCATCGACGATAATTATTCCCATTATTCTCCGGTACCGGGCTACATGAGCCTGCGCGAAGCCATCGCCGACAAGCTCCGCAAGGAGAACAAGACCTCCTTCGAGCCGGCCCAGGTGGTTGTCTCCACCGGTGCCAAACAAGCCCTGAGCAATGTCATCCTCGCCACCGTCAATCCCGGCGACGAGGTGGTGATTCCCGTTCCGGCGTGGGTGAGCTACGTCGAGATGGTCAAGCTCGCCGAAGGGAAGCCCGTGCTGGTTCCCGCCGGCTTGGAGCAGGGATTCAAGGTTACCCCCGCCCAGCTTGAGGCCGCCATCACCGACAAGACCCGCATGGTGATGCTCTGCTCCCCCTCCAACCCCTCCGGCGCGGTGTATGACCGCGAGGAAATCAAGGGGCTTGTCGAGGTGTTGAAACGCCATCCCCGCGTCATCATCCTCTCTGACGAAATCTACGAGCATATCAACTATACATCCGAGGGACATGTCTCCTTCGGCGAATTCCCCGAAATCGCTGACCGTCTGGTGATTGTCAACGGGGTCTCCAAGGCATACGCCATGACCGGATGGCGCATGGGGTATCTCTGTGGACCTG
>URLF01000097.1 GCA_900548705.1 uncultured Porphyromonadaceae bacterium
TTCCAATCCTCCATCCCCCCAATCCCCCCAATCCCCCCAATCCTCCCAAAACTCCCAATTTTCCCAAAACTCCCTTCCCTCCCAATCCCCCTAACCCCATGTGATATTGGCTGTTTGGGATTAAACAATGTTAAATATGGGAAATGTATGACATTTGTCATATGTTGAGTGGAGATAAGTTAGTAATTTTGCAACCGGAAAAATAGGTATAATTCGATAATATACAGAACATCATAGATTTAACGATGAGAAAAATGACCAGCACATTATGTCGTGTCATGTCTTTGACCGGCCTTTCGGCTACCCTCGCTGTCCTTTCCTCCTGCTCAGGCAATGGGGATGCGGCTTCCGCGATGGGTGGCGACCAGACCCCCGAGCTTGCCGTGATGACAGTTGAGCCCGGAACTTCGGACCTTTCAAACACATTCGCAGCAACAATCAAAGGTAAAGTAGATGTCGATGTACGTCCCCTCGTATCAGGCTTTGTGACAAAAGTGCATGTCGACGAAGGACAGTTTGTAAAACAGGGCCAGCCCCTCTTCACCCTTGACCAGGTGACATTCCAGGCTGCAGTTGACCAGGCCGCAGCTTCGGTCAACTCCGCCCAGACCGCTGTCAACTCCGCCCAGCTTACCGCTGACAACAAGAAGCTCCTCTTCGACAAGAATATCATCAGTGACTATGAATATCAGCTGGCGGTAAACCAGCTCGCCACCGCGAAGGCACAGCTCGCCACCGCCCAGGCCGCTCTGACCTCCGCCCGTAAGAACCTCAGCTACACTGTGGTGACCGCTCCAGTCTCGGGTTATGTCGGTTCAATCCCCGGCCGTGAAGGCACACTGGCCGGCCCCTCGATGGCTACTCCGCTGACAACCATCAGCGACAACTCCGAGGTATACGCCTACTTCTCGCTTACCGAGAAAGACATCCTCGGTCTGACCCAGGGTGACCGTTCGCTCAACGCCGCCGTGAGCGCGATGCCCGCCGTGAAGCTCCGTCTCGCCGACGGCTCCATCTATCCCCTCGAAGGCAAGGTGGCAACTGTCTCCGGTGTCATCGACTCCTCGACAGGCGCCTCCAGCGTCCGCGCCCGCTTCGCCAACCCCGACGGTGTGCTTCGCTCAGGCTCGACCGGCCAGATCCTTATCCCCAACCACGCCGACAACGTGATACTGATTCCCCAGAAGGCCACATTCGAGGTGCAGGACCGCCGTTTCGTGTATGTCCTCAACGACTCCAACAAGACCGTCTCCACCCCCATCACCGTCTCCCCGCTTGACGACGGCAAGAACTATGTCGTGACCGGAGGTCTCCAGCCCGGCCAGCGCGTGGTTGTGGAGGGTATCGGTACCAAGGTACGTCCCGACATGGAAATCAAACCTGTCGATGCCGCCCAGAAAGCTGCCGCCCAGTCACAGCAGCAGGCCCAGTAAACAAACAGTAAAGAAATCCCAATCATTCAACAATGAAGCTTGACACCTTTATTAACCGGCCCGTGCTGTCGACGGTGATTTCCATCTTCATCGTCTTGCTCGGCCTGATTGGCTTGTCGTCGCTGCCCATCACGCAGTATCCCGACATCGCTCCGCCGACCATTTCGGTCACGACAACTTATAATGGCGCGAACGCGCAGGCCGTGCTGAACTCCGTGATTGCCCCCCTTGAGGAGTCAATCAACGGTGCCGAAGGCATGACCTATATCGAATCCACCGCGACCAACACCGGCTCGGCCACAATCAACGTCCATTTCGAGCAGGGGTTTGATCCTGATATGGCCGCCGTGGATGTGCAGAACCGTGTCGCCAAGGCCCAGAACCTGCTTCCCGCCGAGGTTACCCAGGTCGGTGTGCTTACCCAGAAACGCCAGTCGTCGATGCTCGTCGGTGTCGCCCTGTACTCCACCAGCGATGTGTATGACGGGGAATTCCTCGACAACTATATGAAAATCAACGTCATCCCCGTATTGCAGCGTGTCAATGGTGTGGGTGACGTGATGTCATTCGGCGGAGACTACTCCATGCGAATCTGGATCAAGCCCGAGGTGATGGCCCAGTATGGCCTGACACCCGCCGAGGTCGCCGCCGCCCTCCAGGACCAGAACGTCGAGGCCGCCCCCGGTTCGCTCGGCGCCCAGGGTGACCAGTCGTTCCAGTACACCCTCAAATACCGTGGCCGTTACGAGACCCCCGAGGAATTCGAGGACATCGTGATCCGCGCCAACCAGGACGGCACCGTGCTGCGCCTCAAGGATGTCGCCGATGTCGAGCTTGGGAAGGTCACATATGACTTCTCCTCCTCGCTCAACGGCATGCCCTCCACGATGGCCATCGTATTCCAGACAGCCGGCTCCAACGCCACCGAGATTATCAACGACTGTCTCGCCCAGGTGGATGTGCTGACCAAGGATCTGCCCGATGGCCTCCACTTCGCCATCCCGATGAACAACAACGACTTCCTCTACGCCTCAATATCCAAGGTCATCCATACCCTCATCGAGGCGTTCATCCTGGTGTTCTTCGTCGTTTACGTCTTCCTCGGCGATATCCGCTCGACCCTCATCCCCGCCATCGCCATCCCTGTGGCCCTGGTCGGCACATTCTTCGTGCTGAAGCTCATCGGCTTCTCCCTCAACCTCATCACCCTGTCGGCTCTCGTGCTGGCGATCGCGATTGTGGTCGACGACGCCATTGTGGTGGTCGAGGCGGTCCATGCCAAGCTTGACGCGGGCTATACCTCGTCGCGCAAGGCCGCCATCGACGCTATGAACGAAATCGGCACCGCCATCATCTCCATCACCATGGTCATGATGCTGGTGTTCATCCCCGTGTCCTTCATGCCGGGCACCGCCGGTATCTTCTACCAGCAGTTCGGTCTGACGATGGCCATCGCCATCGGTTTCTCGGCCCTCAACGCCTTGACCCTCTCGCCGGCCCTCTGCGCCATCTTCCTCAAACCCCACAAGGCCGACGGCACCCACGCTCCCCTCAAGGAACGTATGGCCGACGCATATTCCGCGGCCGGGGAGGCTGTCGCCGCCAAGGTCAAAGGTAGCTGGGAAAAGGTATGGCTTCCATTGGTGACCCTCGCCCTGCTTGTCGCCACCATCACCTTCATGGTACTTGGCTGGTTTGATTTCGAGAACATCATCAAGGGCATCCTCGCATGTGTCTGCGCGGTGCTGACCGTCTGGGGGCTCTTCACCAAATCATTCAAGAACGCTTTCGAGGCTCTCTTCGAGAAGGTGCTTTCGGGCTATCGCAAACGTGTCAAGTTCTTTGTCAACCATAAGATTTCCACCGCCGTTGCGGTCGTTATCTCTATCGTGGCCCTGGTGCTGCTGATGAAAATCACCCCCACCGGTATGGTGCCTAACGAAGACACAGGTACACTCTTCGTGATGGTCGACATGCCCCCGGGCACCTCCCAGGAGCGCACCACAGAGGTGATGGAGCAGGTCGACCAGGCCCTGGCGACCATCCCCGCCGTCGAGTACCGCCAGATGATCAACGGTTACTCCTTCATCGCCGGCCAAGGCCCGACCTACGGCGCGTTCATCGTCAAGCTCAAGGACTGGTCGCTGCGTGACAACGAGAAGGAAAGCTCCAACGCCGTGCTGATGCAGATTTACGCCCTGACAGGCAAGCTGGTGACCGACGGCCGTGTAATCGCCTTCGCGCCCCCTATGATTTCCGGTTACTCCGTGACCAACGGTTTCGAGCTGAAGATGCAGGACAAGACCGGTGGCGACGTAGATGCCTTCTTCGCCATCGTCCAGAACTTCCTGGCTCAGCTCAACGCCCAGCCTGAAATCCAGCAGGCTTACACTACCTTCAACCCGACATTCCCCCAGTACAAGATCGAGATTGACGCGGCCAAGGCCCGTCAGGCAGGTCTGACCACCTCCCAGATTCTCTCGACCCTCCAGGGTTATTTCGGTTCGATGTATGTGTCCAACTTCAACCGATTCGGTAAGATTTACCGTGTGATGATGCAGGCTCCTCCCCAGGCTCGTGTCTCGATGGAGTCGCTCAAGAACATCAAGGTGAAGTCTGCCTCCGGCAAGATGGCATCCCTTGAGAACTTCGTGACGATGGAGAAGGTATACGGCCCTGACCTGCTCAACCGATTCAACCTCTTCACCTCGATTGCCGTCACCGGTAACCCCGCCGACGGTTATTCCTCGGGCCAGGCTCTTGCCGCCATCGAGCGTGTCGCCGCCGAGACCCTTCCTCAGGGTTACGGTTACGAGTACGCCGGTATGACCCGTGAGGAGGGAACTGGTTCCTCCAACACCACCGCCATCATCTTCGGTCTCTGTCTGCTCTTCGTCTACCTGCTGCTGTCAGCCCAGTATGAGAGCTACATTGTGCCCTGGTCGGTAATTCTCTCCATCCCCTTCGGTCTGATGGGCTCGTTCATCCTCGTGTGGATTTTCAACCTCACATACCTCGCTTCGGGCGACATGCTGAAGATGGCCAACTTCATATCCAACAACATCTACCTCCAGATCGCGTTGATTATGCTTATCGGTCTTCTGGCCAAGAACGCCATCCTTATCGTCGAGTTCGCCCTCGAACGCCGCCGTACCGGTATGTCGGTGGTCAACGCCGCCATCCAGGGTGCCGCCGCCCGTCTGCGACCGATTCTGATGACCTCGCTCGCGCTGATTATCGGTCTGCTCCCGATGATGTTCGCCCATGGTGTGGGTGCCAACGGTAACCGCGCCCTCGGTGTGGGTTCGATCGGCGGTATGCTTATCGGTATGATTCTCCAGATTTTCTTCGTCCCCGCCCTGTTTGTAATCTTCCAGCTGATTCAGGAGAAGATTACTCCCATCAAGTGGAAAGACACCAACAACGATGGTGTGGAAAGCGAAATCGAGCAGTATGCCCGTTAAACTCAACTTTAATTCAGAAAGATGAAAATCAGACATATATTGATGACGGCAGCCGTCGGCGTGGCTGTGGCCGGACTGTCCTCCTGCCACATCTACAAGAAGTTCGAGATGCCTCAGGACGACCCCGTCACAAAGGAATATTCCGAGGTGGTCAAGACCGCGCCTGACTCGGCGGCCTTCGGTAACCTCACCTGGGAGCAGGTGTTCACCGACCCCGTGCTGGCCGACCTCATCCAGCGGGCTCTCGAAAACAACGTCAACCTCGACAACGCCCGCCTCAACGTCGAGGTGGCGAAGGCAAACGTGCTTGGCGCGCGCCTGAGCTATCTCCCCGCCGTGGCCCTAAATCCCAACGGCTCACTGTCGAAATACCATGTTGACGGGGCTTCCTGGAGCAAGGCGTACCAGATACCACTGGCCATCAGCTGGGAAGTCGACGTGTTCGGCAAGACTCTCAACCGCAAGCGCGGCGCTGAGGCTGCCCTCGCCCTCCAGCAGGACTATCAGCAGGCTGTCCGCTCCCAGATAATCGGCGGTGTGGCTTCCTGCTACTACACCATCGCCGTGTTGCAGGCCCAGCTCAACCTCTCGCGCCAGACTGCCGCCCTGTGGAAACAGAATGTGCAGACCATGCGCGATTTCAAGGAGGCTGGCCGTGTGACCGAGGCCGCCGTGGTCCAGAGCGAGGCCCAGTATTATTCGATTCTCGCCTCCATCACCGACCTTGAGACATCGCTCGACAAGGCCAACAACTCCATGTCGCTCCTGCTCAACGTGCAGCCCCAGGCCTGGGCCGTCTCCCCGGACGCCCGGCTTGGCAATCCGAAGGTGCTTCGCGACGGAGTCCCTATGCGTGAGCTGGCTATGCGCCCCGACATCCGTGTGGCCGAACAGCAGCTTGCCGCGGCCTATTACTTGACCAACTCGGCCCGTGCCGCCTTTTACCCCTCGCTGACCATCTCCTCCAACGGCGGTTACACCAATATGCTTGGCTCGATGATTTCCAATCCCGGCAGTTGGTTTATCCAGCTGGCAGGCCAGCTTACCGCCCCTCTCTTCTCGCGCGGTGCCAACATCGCCGCCCTCAAGGGAGCCAAGGCCCAGCAGGAACAGGCGCTCAACAATTTCAAGTATGCCCTGCTCAACGCCACGGCTGAAATCAACGACTACCTCGTGGCTTACGACAACCTCAACCGCAAGCAGGAGCTGCTCAACCTCCAGGCCGACGACCTCGCCAAGGCTGTCGAGATGACCAACCTCTTGCTCGCTTATGACGGCAAGACCACTTATCTCGAAGTGCTCAACGCCCAGTCGTCGCTCCTGTCCGCCCAGATGAGCGCCCTCTCCACCGAGCTTGAGCGTGACCAGACCATCATCGGCCTCTACCAGGCTCTTGGCGGCGGTCGCTGATTCCCCTCTCTGAAAGTCCATTGAAACCAAGCCGTCCGGAAGATTGAATCCCTGCGGGGGATTTCATCAGCCGGACGGCTTTTTTTAAAACATTGTTGTAAAATATCCCCTGACAATTTGGAATGATAGAAATTATCATTAAATTTGTCAATCATAATAAAGAAACCATAAACCCTTAACTGCCATGATATCCCCTTTAGCCCACGTTGACCCCTCCGCGAAAATCGGCCAGAATGTCAAAATCTATCCCTTCGCTTTCATCGACAAGGATGTCGAGGTCGGCGATAACTGCGAGATATATCCCTATGCCTCACTGATGCCCGGCACCCGCATGGGTAAAGACTGCCGTGTCTTCCAAGGCTCCATCATCTCGGCCGAACCCCAGGACTTCCGTTTCAAGGGCGACGCGTCGCTCTGCGTGATTGGCGACAAAGTGACCATCCGCGAGCATGTCATCATCAACCGCAGCATCCATCCCGGAGGGGCGACCCGCGTCGGAAGTGAGTCCTTCATCCTCGCCGAGAGCCACATCGGCCATGACTCGGTGATTGAAGGGAAGTCGGTTCTCGGCAACGGTGTCACCATCGCCGGTGACTGCCAGATAGGCCATTGCGTGATTCTCTCCTCGAACGCCATGCTCCATGAGGGGTCGAAAGTCGGCGACTGGGTGATGATCAAAGGCGGCTGCCGCGTCGCCGGAAACGTCCCCCCCTATATTATCGTGGCCCACAACCCCGTGGCCTACTTCGGAGTCAATGCCTATGTGATGCGCAAGCACGGTTTCACCGAGGAGCAGATTGATGACATCGCCAAGGCATACCGCAACATCTATCAGAGCGGAATCTCGGTGTTCAACGCCATGCGCCGTATCGAGGCCGACCTCGACCCCTCCGAAATCCGCGACAACATCCTGACCTTCATCCGCTCCAACAATTCCAAGATTGTCGCCATCCCCATCGAGATGGAATGACATCCTCCCGATAAGACCGCATAATCCATACGGAAGTCGGTATGTCAACAAGGATAAATGTTGACATACCGACTTTATCATACCCTTTTGGTGGTGATGGAGACCCCCTAATGTAATGTATATTCTTGATAATAAGTGAAGGGAATCACATTCGTTATGGACGATTCCGAAGGAATCGTGGAGGAATCCTTTGGAATCGTGGAGGGTCAGAGGTAACAGGGGAGGAGGGTATCCGCCGGGGTATCGGAGGAGGTGAGGAGGATGGTGACCGATGACAGCAGCGTGGAGGCCTCTGAGGCGTGTTCTGCGGCGATGGCGGCGTTTATGGGGAGGTAGACCTTCTCAAGCACTGACAAGGCCAAAAGATGCTCCAGATAGCGTTTCAGGGTGAGTGATGCCCCCGCCGTGAGCGAAGCGGCGCGTGATCCGAAATCCACCGCGAGGGTCACGGGCTGACGGTCGTCGTAGGGGCGTTCGGCCTGCGGGTTTCCCTCCTCGATGAGGGAGTCTGCCACGAATGGCGACAGGCGGCTGACAAGGGTGGAGAATGACGCGCGTACCAACACACGCAGGGCAGGAAGGTGGTCGCGGGTCAGGATGGGAGGAATGGTGTCGGGCCGTAGGCCGCAGACGGCGCCGCGCAGGGCTGTGAGGGCGAAAATCTCGTCGGTCACTGATTTGATGTCAAGGGAAATCATAAGTAGCTGTTCAGAATTGTTTTTATTAACCGGTCTTTTTATTTCAGAGATGGGATGAGTGGCTTTTGCGGTTTGAATGACGTGAAGGGGAGGGGAGACGTGAGCGACGCCGGGCCAGACGGCGGTAGAAAAGCTTCTCGGCATATACCGGGGTCAGGAAATACCGCGACGGGGACTCGCAGGCCAGGACATGCTCCATGGCGGTGAAGTCATCCTCTCCGGGATGTTCCGCGAGTCTGCGGTCAACCTTGGCGGCGAGTTCGCGCCACAAGGCGGCGTTCTCTCCGGCGGCCGGGGTGACGGTGCCTTTCCGGAGGGCGCGGTATCGGCGGAGGGCATACTCGGTGGAGAGGCCGTAGCGCAGGGGCCTTACGGCCAGGGCGAAGTCTACGGCCTCTCTGACCGAGAGACACCTGCCGCCGGGCGGGTTTGCGATCAGTGACGCGATTATATGTGTGATTTCAGGCAGCATAGTTGAAACTGTTGTTTAGAATTAGATTAAAATCCTTGCGGAGGGTTTCGGAGCGACTCTTGGAAACCTGATGGAAGGGAAGCAGGAGGAGAAAGGCCGATGGTGTCAGTCTTGCCCGGCGGATGCGAAATTTCCACTGGCAAATTTACGACATCGGCGGGGCGGAAACTTTGCCCTCGGGTGTGAATGAATGTTAACAGACGGAGATTTTTTCAGGCGAGCGACATCAGCCTGTCGCGGGTGGCGGTGAAGTCGGCGAAGGTCTGCATCAGGTCAAGTATGGATATGGCCGAGTTGCGCATCTCGCTCTCGTATCGTTGCGCCCCGACCGCCCCGCTGACACTCTTCCCCATCAGGGCGGAGTTAACTCCGGAGATATCCTCGAAGAGCTGTATCTGGGTCTGGAGCATCTCCTTGGCCCCGATGTCGGCGGCGGGGGTGCTGACCTGATGAGGTTCAGCCCCGTCATAGGGATGATAGGGTATCACTGACCCCGGGGTAGACCAGAGGTTGGTGTACTTCTCCCACGGTTCTTTCTCCGGCTTGCATTCCACCGGGAACAGCAGCGCACCTTTGGCCGACACCCCCATGATGTGGTCCATCAGGGTTATGAGCCTGTTGACATATTTCTGCTGGCCGATGACATCCTCGACAAGGGAATGCACCTCACCCCCCACGAGGGGATACATCTTGATGGCGTAGGGGAGCGAGCCGTCGGCCAGC
>URLF01000098.1 GCA_900548705.1 uncultured Porphyromonadaceae bacterium
GGTAGCCGCGCTTGTGGAGCGATTCGCCCGATGAATCGAGCGACAGGGTCACACGGTCACCGGCGATATGGACGTTGATCATCACGTCGGCATCCTGGAGGCGCACCCCGGGACGCACGTCATCGCCATACCGGTCTTTGAACCAGTCGACAATCGCGTCCTTGACGCGGTAGGTCACGAAGCGGGAGTGGGTGAACTCGTCACTGTAAGCGACAGTGTCGATGGCGAACGTGCTTGAGGGGGACATCAGTTTTCCCCAGTCGAATTCCTTTGTGAACTCATACAGCTCGTCGGTGTCGCGTGCTATGAATTTATATATAGGCTTGAGAATCCTCAATGCCGTGCGACAGCTCAAATTGGCACGGTAAAGCATTTCGAGGTCACCCTCGAATGAAACCATTCGCTTGCCCGGTTCCACATTCTCCGCGCCCAGTGCGCGTAATTCCTCGGCAAGCACATCTTCCAGTCCCTGGAAGGTCTTAGCCACCATTTCAAAACGTTCGTTCGCCATACGGTGAAAGTCATCAAATTTTGTGCAAAGTTACAAAAATCCCTTCAAACGCGGCTCTCCGCCGGGGATAGATTGGATTTTCCATTAAAGATTTTTTTAGCAAAACCAAATCAGAGAAAATACAGTAATCAGCACGATTACCGTGTCAAAAGTTAACAAAGCTATAATTTGAGCCGATATGAGATGTGTAATGTTAAATGACGTTAATCAAATGCATTTTCTTGCCTCAGAATTATGTTGCATAACATAAAATCTCTACCTTTGCATCAGTTTTTCATGGTATTAGATTTAAGGTAAGAAGATTATTCGTCGCGACGACGAGTAATTTTTTTTTATATCTGTCCCAATTGGTTTGAAAAATTCCAGGTTGATTACCCGATGTCATCGTTATGCCGTAAATTTCTCGGTAAACCGTCACGGCAGATGATAAATCGCCACTTTTCCGTAAACGGTTGTGAGTCTGGCTTTTTTAAGTAATTTTGTCGCAGTCAAATAACTTACTGGATTTTTATGAAATTACGCGCTGTCCTCACCAACGCAGTCACATTGATGATTTTGCTGTCGTCTAACCCTGCCGGAGCTGAAACCATAAGCCAGGCCGAGGCAATGTCAAAAGCTTATGCTGCTATCACACGCCATCAGAGTGATTCGCGCCGTGTTCCCTCATCCTCTCTTCTCAAACTGAGCTATGATGCCGGTAGCTATTACATTTTCAATTCCGAGAGAGGAGGATGGGCCGTGGTGGCTGCGGACAATCGTGTGCCGCAGGCTGTGCTGGCCTACTCCCCATCCGGGTCTTTCGATATAGATAATGTGCCTGCAACCGTCAGGAGCCTTCTTGACGGCTATGCAGGTGAGATTGATGCTCTCGACACCCGGGAGTATGTCATTGCCCCCAAACGTGCGTCGGGCCGCAGTGTCGCGCCACTTCTTGGAGAGACTGCCTGGGCGCAGGGTGACCCGTTCAACCGTATGTGCCCTGTCATTGACGGCCAAAGATGTGTCACAGGGTGTGTCAATACCGCCATAAGCCAGATAATGTATCACCACCGTCACCCTGCTGTCGGTCGGGGATCGCATAGCTATCAGTACAGCGAAGGCACCTTGTCAGCAGATTTTTCCAAGTCTGTCTACCAATGGGATTTGATGAAGCCCGTTTACTACAGCAGCGACAGCGATGAGTCGAAGGATGCCGTAGCATTGCTTATGAGGGATTGCGGCATCGCCAATTCGTCGAACTATGGCACTTGGGAGACAGGCGCATCGCTGAATTTGGCTGGACTTGTCGAATATTTCGGTTATGACAGAAGTGTGAGAAGTCTTGACCGTAACAACTGCACACGCGAGTATTACGAAGAGACGATGCGCTCCGAGCTTGACGCGGGACGCCCTGTCGAGTATGAAGGTGGTAGTCCGAATGGCGGACATGCGTTTGTCTGTGACGGGTATGACAGCGAGGGGTATTTCCACTTCAATTTCGGGTGGGGACCCGGTTCGACCGGCTATTATCTGACCTCTGCCACCGGTTTTGACTCCTCTCCCGGAATACATTATTCAATTATGCCCGATGTCGGCAATCCGCCGGCTATAACCGCAGGTTCGTCGGAAGACTTTTCATGGGAAAATGGCGACCGCATAGGCTGTTCAATTGATTGCCTGGTTGCCTGCGGCGAGCCTTCGATAATCGAGGTTGGACTGGAGGTGTGCGACAAAGCGACCGATGAGGTGTCGTATCTCATAAAGTATACCTATCCCAATATGAGTGGCGTTTACATCGGGGAATTTTTTTTCGATGACGCGGTGGCCGACGGCGATTACCGCCTGAGGGCTGTTTGCCGTGTAAACGGAGGTGAATGGGTGCGTGCTACCTTCGGCGACATGCGTGTCAGCTATGTCGATGTCAATGTCAGTGGAGGAAGAAAAACTTATACCGACGAGGTCATAGAGGATGATATGGACCCCGGAGTGGTACGCATCGACGGTGTTTATTACCGGTTGGATGGAGACAGGGCAGTCGTCACCAGCCGAAACGCCCGTAAAGCGAGCTACTCAGGCAATGTCATCATCCCGGACAAAGTGAATTACCAGGGACGCACAATGATTGTCGATGAGATAGGGGAAAGCTCTTTCTCGGAGAGTCAGGTCAGCAGCGTGGTGGTCGGGCGGAATGTCAAGACCATAGCTTTTGGCTCATTCGACTTCACTACCATTGGAAGCCTGATTTTCGAACAGCCTTCCGCTCTGCGCGAGATAGGCGGCTGGGGCTTCAACGCTTGCAATATCGACGTTGTGGAATTGCCTGAGGGGCTTGAATCCATAGCCACATGCGCGTTTCAATCGTCATCGATGACAAAGCTTAAGCTGCCCTCAAGTTTGAGATTCATCTCCAACTCCGCTTTCAATTACAGCACTCAATTGCGGGATGTGTATGTCCGATGGAATGATGTCGCGTCACTGCCGTCACTTGGCAATAGTGTGTTTGAAGGATGTGAGAAATCCCAAATCAACCTGCATGTGCCTGTCGGCAGCGCGTCCATATATGCCGCCGCTCCTCAATGGAGTGAACTCAACATAATAGAGGATACTGATTCGGGTATCGATGAGATTGCAGGAGACCGGTTGGAAATCATGGTGGCCAACGGTCGTATCGTCATCACCGGACTCCCTGTCGGTACTGTCGCCACCGTTTATGACATTAGTGGTATGGCAGTCGCGACAACTGTTGACGGCGAGGTGGATGGGCTCAACCACGGAGTGTATATCGTGAAAGCCGGTTCGACTGTGGCAAAGGTTGTCTTATGAGATATTGATATCTGACGAAACACAGCCGTGGGTTAGCGCCTGGTGTAGTCCCTCAGGGGGAACTAACCACCGACGCTAACCCACGGTTATTCATATGTCATATACTTATATAAATTATTACTGTCCGCTAAACCATAAAGCAGTGAGTCCAACTTTCTGATAAGTAGAAGTTGGGCTTACTTTTTGTTTCGACCAAGCCCCCTTTGGTCAAATTTAGGCTATAGAGGAGGTGATTCAGAAGCCTCGGCAAGCATGATATTCAGATCGGCATCGGGTCGATTGAGGAACTTTTCGAGATTGAGGTAATACATCAGTACAATCCGCACTATTGTGGCAAGTCCGGAGAAGCTCCATCGCCTTTTCAGTGTGCTTTGCAAGACAGAGAGCAACAGATTAGCGATGAGCGTGACCCATATCTGGATTTTGATGGCATTGGCGCTTTCGCCATAGAAGTATCTCAGGGGAAAGTTCTGCTTGATCTGCTTGAAAAGAGACTCTATCTGCCACCGGCGGCGGTATATCGCCACGATGGTCTCCAACGCCATGTCAAAATCGTTGGTAAGCAATGATATGAGCTTGGGTTGCTTGCCCTTTTTGATGTCAACATACGTGATTATCCTGGCAATATGGTTTATCTCGCCCTTGCGGAATACAACCACTTGTTCCCGATATTCCATAAGTCCCTGCGGATTCTGGCGCATACAGTCCACAAGCACCTCGTAATTGAGGTTTTTCTTCATCTTGGTGACATAGGCCACTCCACGGTCAGTCAGCTCCTCGAACTTGGCATAGTTGATGTAGGCGCGGTCCATCGCCGCTATCTCGTCGCGCTTGTAATGGCTCGGTGCGAGCATGAACGAGTCGTTGGTCGCCGCAGACGTGAACTGCACATCGCACGGAACACCCTCGTTGGCATGTATCACAGCATGAACTTTGACGCCGCCTTTCTTCCTGCCTGTCTTCGGATGACGCCCCACGCCCTTGAAAATAGCATTGGAGAACAGACTTACGGTCGTCGAATCAATTATGCGCAGCCGTTTTATCCACTCTTCCGAGCCATTGCGTCGGCTGTCCGATGAAAGGATGTCTCTGTTCGCATCATACAGGTCCCGATACACCTCCTCAAAGAACTTCTCGGAGCGTCTGGCGTTTGCATCCGACAGTGTGCTCCGCTTCGG
Organism: uncultured Porphyromonadaceae bacterium; assembly: GCA_900548705.1. Taxonomy (GTDB): domain Bacteria; phylum Bacteroidota; class Bacteroidia; order Bacteroidales; family Muribaculaceae; genus UBA7173. The sequence goes on from URLF01000098.1 coordinate 4,492, forward strand.
CACAGTGTCAATGCCGACATGATGCAGCTTGCGGACTTCGGCGGTCATAGAGGTCTCTATCTCACGCAATGAATCGAACCGTTGGATTACCGCATACAGCATTGTAAGCAGATGGGTGTAGCCGTCGAAACTCTTGACATACTTCTCTCCGCCATGTTTACGACTCATTTCAACTATTTTTGTGCGGTCAAGCGATTTTATCAGCTGACCATATATCGGCTGTCCGAAGAAATTGCTACTTTTGCCCATGGTTATTCTTAGTTTGTTTGGCGACAACAAAATAACCATTTAGGGCTGACTCCTGCAAACGGAATCAGCCCTAATTTTCAGTTGACCTCAAAAGTTTAGCGGACAGTAATATATATAAATGATTCTTCCGCAATCGCCATAGTGACAGATAATCAGTGGAATACATTTGAATCCGTGGAATCCGGTGAGCGCAGCGAACCAATCTGCGTAATCTGTGTAATCTGCGAGACTTTTCCCTGAATCAGCTTAATCTGCTAAATCGGAGAGAAATCCGCGTATCTGCGGAATCTGCGTGAGACCTTAAAGGGAGCGCAGCGACCGAAAGAGGGTCAGGCGTGGATGATGCCCTTGTTGGGGGGAGTCTGCGGAATCTTGATGGCGGAGTTGGCCGCGTCGGTGGCGCGGATGGCCACACGGCGGATTTTGCCGGAAATGGTCTTGGGCAGCTCCTTGACAAACTCAATCACGCGGGGATATTTATAGGGAGCGGTGATACGCTTGACATGGTTCTGGATGTCCTTCACCAGGTCGGCTCCTGCCTGCTGTACATAGTCTGCCGCCAGGACGATGGTGGCTTTGACGATCTGGCCGCGCACGTCGTCGGGCACGGCGGTGATGGCGCACTCCACCACGGCGGGATGGGTCAGGCAGGCACTCTCCACCTCGAACGGCCCGATGCGGTAGCCCGACGACTTGATGACATCATCCTTGCGGCTGACAAACCAGAGGTAGCCGTCTTTGTCGCGCCAGGCGATGTCACCGGTATGATAAAGGCCGTCGTGCCATGCCTTGTCTGTCAGTTCCTTGTCGTCGAGATATTCCTTGAACAGGCCTGCGGGTTTCTGCCCGTCGCGGTCGGCGCGGATTACTATCTCGCCGTTTACGTTGTCATCCACCGGGTTTCCATCCTCATCCACGATGTCGATTCCGTAAAGCGGGTTGGGAAGCCCCATCGAGCCGGGACGCGGCTCCACCCAGGGGAATGTTCCGACGGTGAGGGTTGTTTCGGTCTGGCCGAAACCTTCGCGCAGGGAGATGCCGGTCAGTTCCTTCCACTTCTCAAAGACGGATGGGTTGAGGGCTTCTCCGGCTATCGTGCATCGGTCAAGGGCCGATAGGTCAAACGACTTGACATCCTCGCGGATAAGGAAACGGAATACTGTCGGAGGAGCGCAGAATGAGTTGATGCGGTATTTCTCCATGATTGCCAGCAGGTCTTTGGGGACGAACTTGTCGAAGTCGTAGACGAAGACATCAGCCCCGCAAATCCATTGGCCGTAGAGTTTCCCCCAGACCGCCTTCCCCCAGCCGGTGTCGGCGAGGGTCAGATGGATGTCGCCCGGATGGAGATTATGCCAGAAACGGGCAGTCACGATGTGGCCGAGGGGATATCTGAAGTCGTGGGCCACCATCTTCGGTTCGCCGGAGGTGCCGGAGGTGAAGTAAAGCAGCATCACGTCGGAATTGTCGTTGACATGGGCGGGACGCTTGAACTCGGGTGCGTTCTCGATTCCCTTCCCGAAGTCGAGCCATCCCTCAGGGACACACGGCCCTGTGGAAATCAGCCATTCCACGCTCATGCAATGAGGTTTCGCCTCATTTATATGATTGACTATGTCCTCGTCACCGGCGGCCACGATTACCTTGATGTCGGCCATGCGGCAACGATATTCGATGTCTTCGGCTGTCAGCAGGTGAGTGGCCGGGATGGCGACGGCCCCGAGCTTGTGAAGGGCCATCATCGAGGGCCAGAATTCCCAGTGGCGTTTCAGCATAAGCATCACGCGGGTTCCTTTGCCAACTCCGAGGCTCTGGAAGAAGGCGGCGGTCTTGTCTGACAGCTCCTTCATGTCGGCGAAAGTGAAGCGGCGTTCCTCCCCTGCGGGATTTGTCCACAGGAGGGCTTCCCGGTCAGGTTCCTCAGCCGCCCAGGCATCAACCACGTCATATGCGAAATTGAAATTCTCCGGGATTACCAGCCGGAATCCCGAAGCGAAGTCGGCATAGCTCTCAAAGTCAGTCCTATTGGTGAAACGTTCAATCATAATCTACCTAATTCTATTCATAATGTACCTAATTCGTAGTTGGAAACGCCTGCAAGTTACTAAAAGATTTTGCAACCCAGCTGATAATTACACAGTTTAATATTTTGCACACAAGATGTTAACGCGTGTTAAAACGCGGCGACAATATGTCTCAGGCGTAGGAATGGAGTCCGGACAGAAGATAGTTGACTCCGAAATAGGTCATCAGGACAGATATAAAAGCCAGCAGGAGGTAGAGATTGAGCGGCTTGGGACGGTTGAATGCCGGAAAAGATGTCCGGTGGAGCGGGAAGGAGTAGACAAGCAGGGTTATGAGCGCCCAGGTCTCCTTGGGGTCCCATCCCCAATAACGCCCCCATGACTGGTTGGCCCATACCGCTCCCACGAAAATTCCTGCCGCTAACAGGAACACGGCGGGATAGAGCAACAACAGCGAAACCCGGGCGGAGGGTGTGCGCCGACAGAGGTTGACTGCTGAAAGTATCGCGATAATGGCCATCAGGGCATATGCCCCCATCACCAACAGCACATGGATGGAAAGCAGCGGTGAGGCCAGCACAGGCATCAAATGTGAGACCGTGGCACCCCCACGTCCCATCATCGCCACCATCAGTGAAAGTCCGCCGACGGTAAGGGCGGCATATCCCGCAGAGGGGAGTTTCCTCCAGGCGAGGAATCCGACCGCGCCACCCACCGACAGCCAGCCCATAAGCAACATTGTCTCGTAGCCGTTTGACAGTGGAAGATGACCTCCAATATACCATCTTAGACCTAAAATGAGGGTGGTCCAGAGGAGGAGCAACGAAGCTGCCGCAAGGAGAATCCAGCGGTGTCTCGTCACCGACAGGAATCCTGCGGCTCCGGCCACCAGGGCGATGATGCCCGGCCAAAGCGGACTGCCGAAGCGGTTATAAAGCAGTTCGGCCTCGATTCGCGAGGGGGATGGCAACGTGCCGGAGGGGGCGGTTCGTGCCTGGAATTCGTGCAGGCGGGTAATCTCATCGTCGGCATTTTTCCATTGGCGCCCTGCGATTTCTCGCGACATCCTGTCGAGGATGGTGGAGATGAAGATGTAATCCTCTTCCGAGACTGTCACCGGAGGCCTGTCGGCGAATGAAAGCCAGGTGATGGCGGATTCCTCAGGCCCATCACCTTGGATGGGGAACACATTGAAGGCCGCACCCGTGCAGGCCATCGTCACGAGGGCCACCCGCGCATCAGTGTCGCGGAGCTTGCGGTCGGCGAGATCGTCGGCCACCGCGTGTTCGAGCTTGTAGCCACGGGTGGAGTAGAAATCCTTTATCGAAGCGAAACGCGCCCCGTCAAGTCCGAGCAGGCGCGAGGTCTCCTCCCCTTCGATTTTGATGAACGGCTCGTTTTTCCAGGAGTCGTAATAGAAGAGCCATCCCGCCACTACCTGTTCGGCGGTCAGGCCGCGATAGGATGTCGAGCCGTTGACTTTCAGGCAGAAATCTCGCGCCATTGTCTGGAGCGGCATCACGCGGTCGCCCCAGTAGACATTCACCTTCCCTAACCGTGCGGCAAGGGGACGGGGAATGGTCTGCGGCACAGGGGACGTGGATGCCGCCGCCACTGATGGGAGTAGAAGGATAGCGCTGGCCACCGCTCCTTTGCGGAGCAAATTGTGGAAGCTGCTTTTCCGGGAGAAGAAGAATCCCGCCATCGAGAGGACAAGCAGGAGGTATCCGGCATAGGTGACACCGATTCCCCACGGGTCATGGGAGACCGACAGGGTGCATGTCCCCTCCCCGAGGGATGTCTGATAGAAACGGTAGCCTTTAAGAGAGAGGATATTGTTCATCGAAAGACAACGGGTCGAGGTGGTATTCCCTTCAGACACGGTGACCACCGACGCGTAGTCCATCGGTGTGGGTGTTCCCGGGTAATACTTGATTTCGGTGTGGTCGAGGGAGATGGAGAATGGCAGTTGGCCGCTCCCCCCCTCCTCAAGTGTGAAGCGGTCGGCGGGGGGCGCTCCTTGCGTCAGGGTCAATTTCCCTTGCTCTCCGGTAAGAAAGGTGATGGCGGCTCCGATGAGTATGACAAGCAGCGACAGATGGAGCCCCACGGTGGGGACAGACATCCCGTGTCGGCGCACTACGATGTAGGCCACGCTGCAGAGGGCTGTGACCACCCACAGGGCAATCATCCAGGGGGAATAATATATGGCGGTGAAGGCGGTCTCGCTTCCGGCTGTCTTCTCGACC
>URLF01000099.1 GCA_900548705.1 uncultured Porphyromonadaceae bacterium
CTGATTGTCGGGGTAGTCACGCTGCCGGATAACACATATTGCCGTTGGTAGCCGACAGCGATTCCTGAGGAATCTTTTTTGATACCACTCTGATAAAGAAAATCTCTCGCAGATTTCGCAGATTACGCAGAGGTCATCCGGGATGATTTCCGTCCGGATGGTATCTGTGTAATCCGTGTAATCTGTGAGACCCTTACCGTATTTTCTCGCGGAATCCTTCTTTATAATCGACAGAGGATAAAGTAGAGGGATGAATAAAAGAGGGATGGATAAATCTGTGTAATCAGGGAGCGTGCGCGACCAAAATATGCGTAATCCGCGGAATCTGCGAGAGATTTTTTTATCGCGGCGAGAGGTTGTTTTTCATCCCGACGAGAGGGGACTTTTATGAGGGGGTTTCAAACGGGGAGGGAGTGTTGTCGGTGGAGGCAGGGATAAAGGGAAGGCCCGGAACCGGGAAGCGGTTTCGGGCCTTCGTTATGGGGGATGTCAGGCGCGGCGCGGAAGCCGCGTCGACGTGATTAGGTCGGTATTATTCGGCTTTGCCGTTGGAACCGAGGACGTTGACGATTTTGTGCTTGTAGAGCTTCTCCATTTCGTCGCGGGCCGGACCGAGGTATTTGCGGGGGTCGAATTCACCGGGCTTGTCGTTGAAGACCTTGCGGACAGCAGCGGTCATGGCAAGACGGGAGTCGGAGTCGATGTTGATCTTGCAGACAGCGCTCTTGGCAGCCTTGCGGAGTTCCTCTTCGGGGATACCGATGGCATCGGGCAGCTTGCCGCCGTTGGCGTTGATGATGTCAACGTATTCCTGGGGCACGGAGCTGGAGCCGTGGAGTACGATGGGGAATCCGGGGAGCTTCTCCATAACGGCATCGAGAACGTCGAATGCCAGGGGAGGAGGAATGAGCTTGCCGTCGGCGTTGCGGGTACACTGCTCGGGAGTGAACTTGTATGCGCCGTGGCTAGTACCGATGGAGATGGCCAGGGAGTCGCATCCGGTGCGGGTAGCGAAGTCGATTACCTCCTCGGGGTCGGTGTAGGTGTGGTGGTCAGCGGAAACCTCATCCTCAACGCCGGCGAGAACGCCCAGCTCACCTTCGACGGTAACGTCGTACTGATGGGCGTAGTCAACAACCTGCTTGGTGAGGGCCACGTTCTCCTCGTAGGGGAGGTGGCTGCCGTCGATCATCACCGAAGAGAAACCGTTGTCGATGCAGCTCTTGCAAAGCTCGAAGCTGTCACCGTGGTCGAGGTGAAGAACGATCTGGGGATTCTCCCAGCCGAGTTCCTTGGCGTAGGCCACAGCACCCTGGGCCATATAGCGGAGCAGGGTCGCGTTAGCGTAGTTGCGAGCGCCCTTGGACACCTGGAGAATAACGGGAGACTTCTCCTCTGCGGCGGCCTTGATGATGGCCTGGAGCTGCTCCATGTTGTTGAAGTTGAAAGCGGGGATTGCATAACCGCCCTTGATGGCCTTGGCAAACATCTCACGGGTGTTGACCAAGCCTAATTCTTTGTAACTTACCATGTTAAACAAACTGGATTTTTGTGTTTGGGTTTCTGGGGGCAAATTTACGAAATTTTCTTCATTCACCGTCTAAATAATCAACAAAAAATGGGTAACTTTGCGACCTAAAAAATTCTGAAACAAATGCAAAAAGTGATACTTACGGGCGACCGTCCCACAGGTCGTCTCCATCTTGGCCATTATGTGGGGTCGTTGCGCCGTCGCGTCGAGTTGCAGGACTCGGGGTGCTTCGACAAAATCTTCATAATGATTGCCGACGCCCAGGCCCTGACCGACAACGCCGACAACCCCGAGAAGGTGCGCCAGAATGTCATCGAGGTGGCGCTCGACTACCTCTCGGTGGGTCTCGACCCGACGAAATCCACCATTTTCGTCCAGACCCATGTCCCCGAGCTGACCGAGCTGGCCTTCTACTACATGAACCTCGTGACGGTGTCACGAGTGCAGCGCAACCCGACGGTGAAGACCGAAATCAAGATGCGCAACTTCGAGCAGAGCATCCCTGTCGGATTCTTCTGCTACCCTGTCAGCCAGGCCTCCGACATCACAGCCTTCAAGGCGACCACCGTCCCCGTCGGTGAAGACCAGGCCCCGATGATCGAGCTGACCCGCGAAATCGTCAACCGCTTCAACAACGTCTACGGCGACACCCTCGTAGAGCCGGAAATCCTCCTGCCCGACAACGCCGCCTGCCTGCGCCTCCCCGGCACAGACGGCAGGGCCAAGATGAGCAAATCGCTCGGCAACTGCATCTACCTCAGCGACACCCCCAAGGAGGTGGCAAAGAAGGTGAAGAGCATGTATACCGATCCCGAACACCTGACCGTCGACTCCCCGGGACACCTTGAAGGCAACTGCCCCTTCATCTATCTCGACGCTTTCTGCACCGACGAGCATTTCGCCAAATACCTCCCCGAATACAAGAACCTCCAGGAGCTTAAAGACCACTACACCCGTGGCGGTCTCGGCGACGGCACCGTCAAGAAGCTCCTCATCAATGTGCTGGAGGAGACCCTCGCCCCCATCCGCGAGCGCCGCAAGCTCTGGGAACAGAACATCCCCGGGGTCTACGAAATCCTAAAGAACGGCTCCGCGAAAGCCCGCGAGGAGGCCGCCGACACCCTCGACAAGGTTCGCGCCGCGATGAAAATCAACTACTTCGACGACGCTGCCCTCATCGCCGAGCAGGCCGCCCGCTACAAAGCCGGAAAGTAAACCCCAATCCCCGACCCATGATCAATCCCGACGACACGGCCAACCTCCCCGCAGGGATGCCCTGGAGTGAAGAGACAAACTGCGCGGTGACCGTATGCGACTCAGACGGAATCATATTATATATGAACCGCAAGTCACGCGAGACCTTCGCCAGCCACGGCGACCTCATCGGCAAAAACCTCTTCGACTGCCATTCCCCCGAATCCTCGGCGAAAATCCGCCATATGCTCGCCACCGGGGAAAGCAACGCCTACACAATCTCGAAAAACGGGCAGCGCAAGGTCATCTACCAGACCCCTTGGCGCAAGGATGGCGTCATAGCCGGAATGGTGGAAATCTCAATGGTCGTCCCCGAGGAGATGCCCCACTATATCCGCTGACCCCGCAGGATTCCAACCCGTCGACATTCCCCCAAAAAGATAAGTTCAATTTTAGTTTAAGTGGTAATAGTATCGATTATTAGCAATATGCTTACTTTCAATCGTACTAAATTCATACTATTTAGCACTTCGCAAAAAAGGAATATAATCTATTTTATATATAATTTGCGGTCGTGAACTTTATTTGTTTGCTTTGTTTTTTCCTCTTTCGGTGATTGGATTGGTATAGTGATAGAAAGAAACAGTGACTGGTGAAAAGAAAAACTGACAGGGACATTTCTCTTTTGCACAGTATATATTTATTGGTTTGGTTCAGTCTAGATGTATATATCTATGACCAAACCAAACTTATTTTTGCCCAGCCTATTGACTTGTAACACAAAAAGTCATAACTTTGCAGTTAATTGGGAGTAGTCCCATAACGACATTTTGAAAAAGAAGCGTTATGCTAATCTCTTGAGAGTGGAAACCTGAGAAACTTCGACAGAGCAAGAGTAGCATAGTGGTTCTCACGCTACGGCGTGGGCTGCTATTGTTACATCTGCTCACAGGCTTTCTCAGGGCCTCCATTCTAAGACGTGGCATTGCAGTTCCACGCTTTGTGTTTCTAATTAGTCTGCTTAAGGAGTTGCAAGTAGAACAATATCAACCAATCGAAAACCTGCAATATGAGAACGAAATCCTTGATTATAACGCTTGTAGCCTTTATCGGATTATGTTCTTGTGGAAAATCCAAAGAAGAACGGGCACAAGAAATGGCGGCTAATTACCTTAAAGGTATTCTATATCATTTTGATAGTTATGAACCACTACAAACAAAAGTCGATAGTTCTTTTGTTGCACTATCAACAGACAAGGAGGCAATTGAACTCACATTGGAAATGTTGAAACTTGTCAACTATGCGCAGGAATATGCAGATAAAGTCGAAAGAGCAGAAAGTTCTATGGAGATATGGTCTCCAAATGGATATTCAACAGCATATAGTAAAGGTGAATACCGCATGGCAAAAGAAGAACGAGATAATAATCATCAACTTCTAGAGAAGACAAAAGACCGAATTCAAAATCAATTCTCCAAGATTAAAAGCAGACAGTCTTATTTGGAGGCAGAGGCGTTGTTGAAGGTTGGGGATTTTAATGGTTGGAAAGTATATCATAAATTCAAAAGCCTCAATGGGGCACGATCGTTTGATTTATTTGGAGAATACGTATTCTTTTGCGATAAAGATTTCAATGTGAAATCAGCCTATTCAAAGGAAGATTTCGATGCTATTAATAAAATTATGGTAGCGATTTCGGAATCGACTGAGTTGCCTGAACTTGGTGAAAAATTGCAAGAAGTCATATTTTAACGTTGAGAGTGAGGTATGCTAATGAAAGAACGCCCCATTATTACTTGTCTCCTCAATCCCGATATGAAGCGAGCACCAAAGAACTTGGTGATTGCGCCTGTGTCGCATCTTATAAATCAATCCATCCTCGGGAACAGTCTTATCGAGTTGGATAACATTCGAAAGCAAGCACCTGATTAGGGCTTGCCAGAACTCCGAATGCCTTCTTTTGAGGAAGTAATGTATAAAAGCCACCAGTCCTTTGACAAGATTATGCCGCAGTTGTTTGAAGATTTTTGCGAAAAAGAGGAATGTGGCATACTACTATGTCGCGGTAATGTTTCCATTATATATAGGTTCGGAGATAATCAGTTGCATATATGGCATTTTACCGAACAAAACGGCAACAGTGTTTTCAATTTCTACATATGCAATGTTAGTGCTATTGATAATATAGGCGTAGGAATTGCAAGTACTGTAATAGCTGATAATATGTTATTCTCAGGTTCATTACAAGAGCGGCAGCGAAAATTAGCTTTTATTGCAGGATTTGTCACCACCTATGTTGCTGTTAAACGATATGTGAAAGTTGAGACAATTATTATCCCGCAAGGGAAGTTCACTGCCATTGAGGGAACACCGCTTGAATATATAGAGAAGAAGAAAGACCTCAATCAGACTGGACAAGAAGTCATTGTCATGGATTCCAAATGGTTTCGCAAAATCATAAACGACAACGACATCTATGTACGCGGTTTTTTCCGTATGCAAAACAAAAAGAGCGAGTTTGGCGAATGGTACAAAGAACTAATTTTTGTTGATTCTTTTGTTCGCCATGGGTATCATAGAAATGCAAAAATTGAAGATGACATATGACGATAATAAATGGTATTTTATGAGAAAATTCTTATTCTTTTTGGTGTATGTGCTTTCTGCTCTTTCAACTCAAGCACAATCTCAGGATTCACAGATGGAAGTGCACGCACTTGTTCATAGGGTTGATTCTCTTGAACATGAATTATCATATCTTAAATTGACATACGAACTTTATACGCTTAATTCAAACATAACAATGTTTGCAAATGAGGTGTACACTAAATCCATCGCAATTCAATTAGACCTCTATAATCGGAATTTTAACTTCCAATTAGGTCAGTCATATCAACAATATTACGAATCGTGCCTGCATAAAAAACAGTCTATTTACAGATTGATTAAGGCAACGAAAGAATTCTTTACACTTAAAGTTATAACATATTCTTATACTGAAAGTGAGCTGGACACTATAATGGCGAGCTACAACATAATTGATGATGCATATGACACTTTAGAACATTCTATGAGTATGCTGAAAATCACAATTGATGCATATATAGAGTTGATGTGATTGTTTGGCGGAGTCCAAAAGTTGACCTTTAGCATATTGGGGATATTTTCAGCATTGACTTGTCAATGCGGCTCGGAAAATTCCTTAATATGCTAAGGAATTTCCGGATGGCGTAATTTCCGTGTCGCCACTACAGGGATGGAACTGTTGCACCGGGGATAGTGGGTTATCATTGTATCTGGTGTAATGATTACAATGAGTTTGGCCTGATGTGTCTGTTGCGTGTGGACATAAATTGGAACTGATAATTATCAGCGTCAGGCAATGAGAAAAACAAAGAGCGTTCACGGCAGTGGTTGCGAGTGTAGGGATGATTTTTTCGGAAAAAGGAAATCCCGAAACGTATCCTTGTTTCCTTTCTTTTTCTCTCATCTTTCTCTCATCGCCCATTCCTATCATAACGACAACAATTCTCCCAATGCTTGCGGAAGTATTCGACTAATTCTCTCCATCCTTTTTCAGTCGGTACCCCTCAGGGGCTTCAAGGAATTCCTGCTCACGTTCAAACCTTATCTTTTCGGCGAGAGCGAGAGTGTTTTTGTTCTGGTTGCGTTCCTACTGGTTACAAGGGTGCAGCCAGATGTAGATGGTCAGCACCTCACGTTTGCGGATATGCCTGATTTTATATTTCGGCTTTTCTTTCATCGCCCCCTCGGTATAGGGTATGGTTGCCGTCTTCATCAAACACGGGAGTATCATTGCGTCCGAGACAGTACTCCAACGCAACGCTTGCCCGACCGTCCTGCAATTCGAACTGCACGAGTTTCGGATTCTGTTTGTTCTTGCTTTCCACTTTAGCCATAGGTGATTATCTTTGTTTGATGCAAGTGTAATATGGCGTAATCGAATGAGAAAACGACTCACAATAGATATTAATAATCTAATAGTACTGATTATGTACTAAATGCGAGAAATGGGGCAAATCAAGGCAAATGCATAAATCTATGAAGGGGTTAACAATCTTAAAATGAACGATAATGAATATATTTAAATGCCAGTGAATGTATGATTATGACCAAATTTACTTACGGATTAGCAATCAACAGGCGTTTTGAGACGAAACCCTGATTTTCAGAGACAAAAATAAACCGGCAGGAATGCGCCCGGAATTTAAGTCCCGGGAGCTGAAGATGGGGCGAAGAAGCGGTTGATGATGACCGAAAGCGCACCGTCGCCGGTGACGTTGCAGGCTGTCCCGAATGAGTCCATCGCGATATAAAGGGCTATCATCAGGGCGTTGTCGGCCTCCGAGAAACCGAGGATGGAGGTCAGCAGCCCGAGCGAGGCCATCACAGCCCCGCCCGGGACGCCGGGAGCAGCCACGATGGTGATGCCGAGCATGGCGACAAACCCCATGAACATGCCGAAATCATACGGCATGCCTTTGAGGAGCATCAGGGCCATGGCACAGGCGACAAGCTTCAGACAGCTCCCCGACATATGGATTGTGGCGCAAAGCGGCACGGTGAATCCGGCGACATCCTTGTCCACCCCCATCCTGATTGTCCGTTCGAGGGTGACGGGGATTGTGGCCGCCGACGACTGGGTGCCGAGGGCGGTGAAATAGGCAGGCATCATCGTCCACAACAGTTTGAACGGGTTGCGGGAAATCCTCCCTTTGGCAAACAGGGCGGCAATGGCATACTGGACGACCAGCAGCAACACATGCAAGCCGAATATCACCAGTATTATCTTCATGAAGGCCGACAGCACCACCGCCACCTCCCCGGCGGCGGTCATGCCGAGGAATATGCCGAATATGTAGACCGGGAGCAACGGCACTATTGCCCGGCGTATCACCATGTCGACTATAGTGCGGAACTCATCGAGTGCGCCCCGGATTATGTCACCTTTCAGGCGCGAGGCTCCCAGCCCGACCACAAACGCCGACACGAGCGCGGTCATCACGCTCATCAGCGGAGGAATACCCACCTTGAAATATGGGACGACCTCTACCGCCCGGGATTCAGCCTCGACATACTCGTCGGGGGTAATCATCGATGGGAAAAACATCTGGCCGGTGGCATAAGACAACATACCCGCCCCCAGTGTGGCGACATAGGCCAGCAGGGCGGTCGCCACAAGCATCTTCCCCGCCTTTGACCCGATGTCGGCGATGGCCGGGGCAACGAAACCGATTATAATCAAGGGGATGCAGAACCCGAGGAACTCGCTGAAAACCTGGTTGAAGGTGGCGAAAATCCGTGTGGCCCACATCGGCAGGAAATACCCGCACCCGATTCCGAGGGCTATCGCGACCACAATCCGTGGCAGCAGTCCGAAGCTTGTTTTCTTTTTGTCAGTCATGGTAATATCTCTATCGTATCTCTATCGGCCACAAATGTAACCCTTTTTTCCGTAAACGGCAACCCCCGCGAGGGGGCGCCACATACGGCGCGTCCTCACGGGGGCGTTTTTTTCTCCATCCGGGTCAAGCCCGGGAGAGGGTCATTTCTTTTCCTTAGCCTTTTCTGCCATCTTTCCCACCGCCTCAAGGCAGAGGTCGATGGCCTCCTCAAAGGAGTCGGCAACCTTGGTGGCCACGAAATCATTCTTGGGAGCCACCACGCTGATGACTGCCTCCTTGTTCATCGCTGTCTCGGGCTTGACAACGGTAAGTTTAACATCAACGGTGGTTATGTCGGGGTAATGACGCTGGAGGCGTTCGGCTTTTTTGTTGACGAAAGCGACAAGTTTCTCAGAAGCGTCGAAGTTGATTGCTTGAATGTTGACATCCATGGTTTTGTCCTCCTTTTCAGGTTTTAGGGCCGTTTCCGGCGGGAGACCCGGGGATGCCTGGCGACATCCGGGCGGAGCGTCCCGCGCGGGGATGGGCGAGTTGATAATTCTGTTTAAGATCTCGGTAGGTTATATGGGTGTAAACCTGTGTGGTCGCGAGTGATTCATGCCCCAACAGCTGTTGGACGGCTACCAGGTCGGCGCCGTTGTTGAGCATGTCGGAAGCGAAGGAGTGGCGCAGGACGTGGGGACTGAGACGGCTTGCGTGGGCCCGCCCCTGGAGGGCTTTCCTGACCACCCTCTCCACCAGCATCGGATAGAGAGG